>CAZYJA010000167.1:0-6517 GCA_964647245.1 uncultured Syntrophomonas sp.
ACCCCGATAGCCATAGAAGAAGGCCTCAGATTTGCTATCCGTGAAGGCGGAAGGACCGTGGGCTCCGGAGTTGTTACCAGTCTCAGATAACATCAGCCGGAACAGGCTGGACCATTCAGGGAGAATGGTTGACATAGCTCGTAGCGATATGCTAGAGTATTGTAGTATTTTTATGCGCAGGATGGAGGTGTCGTGGTGAGGGTTGGGATTACATTGGCGTGTACAGACTGTAAGCAACGTAACTATAGAACCACCAAGGACAAAAAGAAGACAACCGAAAAGATGGAAGTTAGAAAGCATTGCAAATTCTGCAACGCCCACACAGTTCACAGAGAGACAAAGTAAACCTAGGGAAGTGAAAAAATGACAAAGAGTAACGTCTCAACTGGCAATGATAGCAATGTCAAAAACTGGTGGGAAAATGGCCGGCAATATGTTGTCGCGCTGATTAACGAGTTAAAAAAGGTATATTGGCCGGGTAGAACGCAATTGATAGCTTATACTGGGATTGTGCTTCTTTCAGTGGCCTTTATAGCTATGCTGGTTTGGCTTTTTGACAGCGGACTTTCATGGGTATTAGAAAGATTAATGAAAGTCTTCGTATAAAATGAGGAGATGATTTCAATTACCTCCCAAGAGCAGATAAAGCATGAGGGATCTGTGGTTATGTCCGATGATAAAAACTCAGAACCGGAAATTAATGAAAATGAGAAAAAGGGCGAGTGGTATGTTGTACATACCTATTCCGGCTATGAAAACAAAATTAAGGTAGATTTGACCAAACGGGTCGAGTCCATGAATATGCAGAACAAAATATTCCAGATAATCATTCCCGAAGAGCAGGAAGTGGAATACAAGGGCGGCAAGAAAAAGGTTACTACCAAGCGCGTATTTCCCGGTTATGTAATTGTGAATATGATCATGGATGAAGATTCGTGGTACGTGGTGCACCACACTCCCGGGGTTACCGGATTTGTTGGCAGTGGCACCAAGCCTATTCCTCTGCAGGATGAAGAGATTAATAGAATACTTACCCAGATGGGCCTAATGGGCAAGAAGCCCAGGATCATCAATATCGAAGTTGGCGAGAGTATCCGCGTCAACAGCGGCCCCTTTGAGAACTTTGAAGGAGTAGTAAAAGAGGTATTGTCGGATCGCGGCAAGATAAGGGTTAATATTTCCATGTTTGGCAGGGAGACCCCCGTGGAACTGGATTATGAACAAATAAACAAATTATAAGGGAGGTGTAATTGTGGCCAAAAAAGTAAAGGGCAAAGTAAAGTTGCAGATAAAGGCAGGCAAAGCGACCCCAGCACCGCCGGTGGGACCAGCTCTGGGTCAATATGGGGTTAACATAATGGGCTTTTGCAAAGAGTATAATGCAAAAACGGCCAACCAGACCGGATATATCGTGCCGGTTGAAATAACTGTTTATGAAGATCGCTCTTTTAGCTTTGAACTTAAATCGCCGCCGGCTTCGGATCTTCTGAAAAAGGCAGCCAATGTGGAAAAAGGTTCTGGAGACCCTAAGAAGAAGAAGTTAGGCAAGGTTCCCCGCGCCAAATTATTGGAAATTGCCGAGCTTAAAAAAGCTGATCTCAGTTCTGCAGATATGGATGCAGCCATACGAATGATTGAAGGCACAGCCCGTAGTATGGGTCTGGAAGTTATTGATTAGTTTTCCTGATTACACTGGTGTGTATAGTGGGAGGATAATATCCGAAATTACCACAAGGAGGTTTTTAGATTGAGAAGAGGAAAAGCTTACCGTGAGGCGCTCAGTAAAATAGATAAGACCAAGCTATACGATCCGACTGAGGCTTTACAACTGGTTAAAGATTTGGCGGTTGCCAAATTCGATGAAACTGTAGAAGCCCATATAAAATTGGGCGTAGATCCCCGGCATGCTGATCAGCAGGTCAGAGGTACCGTGAGTTTGCCGCATGGAACCGGCAAAACTCTCAAAGTATTAGTTTTTGCCAAAGGTGAGAAGGTCAAGGAAGCAGAACTGGCTGGCGCTGACTATGTAGGTGCTGATGATCTGGCCGAAAAAATTCAGTCAGGTTGGTTCGACTTCGATGTAGCGGTGGCTACGCCCGATATGATGGGGGTAGTTGGTAAGCTGGGTAAGATATTGGGCCCCCGAGGCTTGATGCCGAATCCCAAAGCAGGTACAGTTACTTTTGACGTGGAGCGTACTATTAAGGAACTAAAAGCCGGTAGAATAGAGTTCCGGGTAGACAAGACTTCCATCGTTCATGTACCTATTGGCAGAGTGTCCTTTGAGATTGAAAAGCTACAGGATAACTTAAACACATTTGCAGAAGCCCTGCTCAAGGCCAAACCAGCCGCTGCCAAAGGGCAATATATGCGCTCGGTTAACATCTGTTCAACGATGGGGCCAGGAGTAAAAATAAATGCACTGGTATTAATTGCCGCCAACAAGTAGAGCCTTGGCCGCATACGAAAACTGAAAATACAAACTGTAGACAGCCGGTGGCGCTAGCCTTAAATATTTTGCCTGCTAAGGTTTATCAAGATAATAACTGCTTATCTTCATTAAGAGGGGCAGTTAGAAACCTCTGCAGTATTTTTAGCAGGGGTTTTTGCTTTGATAACTGAAAAGACTAGGTCAGATGCAAGCACTATGGAAATATCTATGTAAGTTGAAGGTCCAAAATAATAAGGGGGTGAGAAATGAATGGCTAAAATTGAAGAGAAGAAACAGATAGTACAAGACATAAAGCACAAGCTGGAAAATTCGATGCTGGTAGTGTGTACCGATTTCCGCGGACTCAATGTGGATCAGGTGACAGAATTAAGAAAGCAACTACGTGTTCCGGGCGTAGAATACCGAGTTCTTAAAAACACTATGTTCCGTTTTGCTTTGCAAGAAGTCGGGTATGAGGATATTGCTCAGCAGGTTTCCGGTCCTAACGCGGTAATATTTAGCAAAAATGATCCGGTTGGGCCAGCTAAAACTATCTTTGATTTTGCTAAGACCAATAAGGAATTGGAGATTAAAATAGGCATCCTGGAAGGTCAGTTGTTAGAGCCGGCGGGGATTAAAGATCTGGCCCAGCTGCCGCCACGCGAGGTTCTGTTAGGTCAGGTGGTTGGTACGGTGCAGGCACCTATTACTTCGTTCGTACGGGTTCTGAATGCAAACCTGACCGGATTAGCAAGAGCTCTGGATGGAATCCGGGGGCAAAAAGCCAGCTAATGAAAAATAGGGTATATCAAAAATAATTGAACATAAAAAAGGAGGATATCAATAATGAGTAAAGTACAGGAAGTTATTGAAATTGTTAAGGGACTTACAGTTCTTGAGTTATCTGAATTAGTGAAATCACTGGAAGAGGAATTCGGCGTAAGCGCTGCTGCTCCAATGATGGCCGCAGCCGCTCCGGTAGCAGCTGCTGCAGTTGAAGAACAGACTGAATTTGACGTAATACTAATGGGCGCTGGAGACAAAAAGATCAATGTTATCAAGGTAGTTAGGGAAATAACCGCCCTGGGCCTCAAAGAAGCCAAAGCCTTGGTTGATGAAGCTCCCAAGCCGGTAAAAGAGAAAATCAGCAAAGAAGAAGCTAATGCAATCAAAGCTAAATTAGAAGAAGCTGGAGCCAGCATCGAAGTTAAATAATATAATTAGGATTAAGATTGGGGTGTCGCTAAGGCGACATCCCTTTTATATTTTGAGGATTTGTTACCCGTAGCTAGCCGCCATTTGAATAAAGGGGTATAACCCCTATGCAATTCCCCACGATTTAATCCGGTCTTAGAGAAATACCGATGGGAAAGAATGGTTTTGGATTGGCATAAAAAGAGGGGATAGGAATAATATGTGGAAGTATTTATTATTAAATAAAGGTTTTCTGGAATAGATGGAATTGCTTTCTAATTTCAGGTATAGACCGCAAAAAGAAAGGAAAGGATGATAATGAATAGGTATTTCCGCACCGGGGTAATACTGACCCTAAGCTTTCTAATGATGTTAACCCAGGTAGCCGCAGCCAGCGAAGCAGACTGGCAATTAATCTGGCAGGAGAGTGGAACCTTACAGGAAGAAGTCAAAGTAACGGGCCGGGATATTGTGCCTCTCGACCCAGACTGGCAAATTCGGCAGGATGGAGATCAATACATACTCTCCAGGGAGGTGGCAAACTGGACAATCTATCAGAATTCGCAGGATAGATTGCCACTGCAGATGACTGAGAGCAATTACCTGCTATTGAAACAGACCAAGATCGATATCGGTACGAGCGGAACCGGATTATTTAGCCAGCTAAATGATTTGAATGGCTTCCAGCTAACTATGGTGGTACCAGGATTTATTATGGGCAAAGATGGAGAGCGGCTAAATGCATCAAGTGCCACCTGGCTATTTTCCAATAGCCTTGCCATGTTGAACGAAAACAGAATGTTAAAATTTATAACTATAGATGGATTGCTGTCGGGGATAGCAGTGTTCTCCCTGGGACTACTGGTGATTGTGATCAAATTCCGTAAACACCTTAAAAACGCCGAACGGATTATTGAGGAAGAGTACTCCGCCAAGAAGTCTGCTGACGATGGCGACATTCCACCTGAGTAGGAAACCAGGTTAGTTAACGAAATGGCCTACCCCAAAAAACTGACAAGTAAATATTTCCCCATATTTCTTGACTGTTAGAAATAGGTATGCTAACATTAATAATTGCCATTCAGGTTCGATAATGGCAAACTATGACATAAAGACTAGCAATATAGGCTTGAATAGAAAGCGAGGTTTAAGGTTAGGCCTTGCTTTTCACTCTTTTGCTAATTTCAAAAAAGGGGTGAATTTATTGGCGGCTCATATGGTTGAATATGGGAGTACCCAGAGACTCAATTATTCTCGGATAAAAGAGGTAATTGAGTTGCCCAATCTTATCCAAATTCAGTTAAGCTCTTACCAATGGTTTTTAAATGAAGGTTTGAGAACCGCTCTTAAGGAAGTATTTCCGATTTCAGATTTCAGCGGCAAATTAGAACTTGATTTTGTCGACTACAGCTTGGGCGAGCCTAAATATTCCGTAAAGGAATGTAAGGAGCGGGATGTTAGTTTTCAAGCTCCGATGAAATTGAAAGTAAGGCTCACCGACAAGGAAAACGGCGAGATTAAGGAATCGGAAGTCTACATGGGGGATCTTCCTTTGATGACTGACAAAGGGACCTTTGTTATCAATGGAGCAGAAAGGGTAGTAGTAAGTCAATTAGTCAAATCACCGGGAGTCTATTTTAATGAGAAACTGGATTTAGCTGGGAACTCATTATTTGGAGCAACAGTCATTCCCAACCGCGGCGCATGGTTTGAACTGGAAATGGATAGCGCTGGGGTAATTTACACGCGTATAGACAAAACTAGGAAAATCCCGGTTACAGTTTTACTGAGGACTCTGGGTTTTGAAACCAATGAAGCATTACTCGAACTATATGAAAATGACGAAGCTATGGTTAAGACCTTGGAGAAAGATACCACCACCAATAAAAAAGAAGCCCTGATTGAATTCTATCGCCGGTTGAGACCTGGAGAAATGGCCACGGAAGATGCTGCCACCCAATTATTGAAAAACCTGTTTTTTGATCCGCGTCGTTATGATATGGCGGTGGTTGGCAGGTATAAAGTCAACAAAAAACTGGGGTTGGATATTCCGGTGGAGACTCGTTACCTTACGGTTGAAGATATAACCACTACGGTCGGTTATATATTAAAGCTAATCAAAGGCGAAGGTAAAACAGACGTAATCGATCATCTGGGTAACCGGCGCTTACGCTCGGTTGGGGAACTGCTGCAGAATCAATTCCGAACCGGCCTGGTGCGGATGGAACGGGTAGTCCGTGAGCGCATGAGCATCCATGATGTAGAGACTTTGACTCCCCAGGTTCTGATTAACATACGGCCCATAACTGCTGCGGTTAAGGAATTCTTCGGTAGTTCTCAGTTGTCTCAATTTATGGATCAGACCAATCCGTTGACTGAACTTACCCATAAGCGACGTCTGAGCGCTCTGGGCCCAGGTGGCTTGACTCGGGAACGAGCTGGTTTCCAGGTTCGAGATGTGCATCACTCCCATTATGGTCGGGTATGTCCGATAGAAACCCCAGAAGGACCCAACATTGGTCTAATTGGTTCTTTGGCGACCTTTGGGCGGGTCAATGACTTTGGATTTATTGAGGCTCCTTATCGCAAAGTGGATAAGAAAACGGGTCGGGTAACCACCGAAATCGTTTACTTAACTGCCGACGAGGAAGATGAATATATCGTGGCTCAGGCTAATGCGCCCTTGGATGAGGAAGGTTTTTTCAAGGATGAACGAGTAGAAGTCCGGTATTTTGAGGACATTTTGGAAGTCCCAATTAAACAAGTGGATTACATGGATGTATCCCCTAAACAGGTGTTTAGTGTAGCGACTTCTTTGATTCCTTTTTTGGAAAATGATGACGCCAACCGGGCTCTAATGGGTGCTAACATGCAGCGGCAGGCGGTTCCGGT
>CAZYJA010000168.1:0-3897 GCA_964647245.1 uncultured Syntrophomonas sp.
CACCCGTACCCTGGAAAGCAAAGAAGATCGGATGATCACCATGCTGATAGCACCTTTGATGTCTTGTGCAGCTCGTCTGCCGGTGTATGTGCTCTTTGTCGGTATCTTTTTCTCGGCTTATCAGGGTCTGGTGATTTTATCTCTTTACTTGTTGGGAATAATTCTGGCTATCGTTATGGGCCATATTCTTAAACGATATTTGTTCAAAGGTGAGGATGCACCCTTTGTAATGGAATTACCACCTTACCGCTTACCTGGTCTGAAAGCTACCTTGATTCAGGTCTGGGATCGGGGCAGTTCATTTGTTAAAAAAGCGGGAACCGTTATCTTGGCCGGGGTAATATTGGTGTGGGTACTGGCTAACTTTCCCTGGGGTGTGGAATATGCCAGTCAGCAGAGTCTAATGGGCATGATTGGCAGCGCTATCGCCCCGCTCTTGGAACCACTGGGCTTTGGTAACTGGCAGGCTGCTTCATCGCTGATTTTTGGTTTGCTGGCGAAAGAAGTGGTGGTTGGCACTTTAGGGGTAATATATGGGGCTGGTGATGCCGGACTATCAGCTACTATCGCTCAGCTTTGGACCCCTTTGTCAGCTTATAGCTTTATGGTAATGGTCTTAATCTATACGCCTTGTGTGGCGACTATAGCTGCTATTCGTCGAGAAAGCAATTCCCGAAGATGGACCTTATTCGCAGTATCATACAGTCTGCTCCTGGGCTGGTTAATGGCTTTTATCATCTATCAGGGCGGAAAATTGTTAGGCATGGGTTAATTACCAAAATGAAAGGAGATATGGGCAATGGAAAACATAATGTTGTCTTTAATAGCTTTACTGGCTTTGATCTTCCTGATTAGAAAAATCCAGGGTGCCTCCAGTGGCCAATGTGGGGGAGGCTGAGGTTCTTGCCCCAGCAACTCTGGCAGTTGCTCCGATACTGAAGCTAACCAGCAAATAACTAAAAAGTAGCTGGGGTCAAGCCCCAGCTTACTTTTTCGCCTTAGGGGTTACTTAAGGCTGGTTCCAGCTATAAATACCAGTTATTATCCTCCGGTGGTTTATCTTCTCAGCAGTTTTACTATTTCCACGATAGGTATAATAGCAATGGATAACAAAACTACTATTCCCCACTGTTCCAGACTCAGCTGGGTAACTCGGAATAGGGTGCTTAATCCCGGTATAACGATTACCCCTACCATCAGCACTCCGGACAGCAGGGTAGCCCCCAGCAGATATTTATTTGACCATAAGCCCTGTTGAAAAATTGACTTGGTGTTGGACTTGACATTAAAGGAATGGGTCAGCTGAATTAGACCCAGGGTAGCAAAAGCCATGGTTACAGCTATCGCCGGTGAATACCAGTTTATTCCGATATAATAAGCCCCCAGCGTAATTAAGGCCTGGAGAACGCCCTGATAAATAATATTGGAACCAACTCCATCGGCAAAAATGCTGGCCGATGACGGCCGGGGCTTTTGCTTCATTATATCTGCTTCCCCCTTCTCCAATCCCAGGGCCAGCGCAGGAAAGGTATCGGTAACCAAATTAATCCATAGGATATGGATGGGGAACAGAATTGACCAATTTAACATGGTGGCAATAAATAGAGTTAGGACCTCCCCGGTGTTGGCCGACAAGAGAAACTGGATCGCCTTGCGAATATTGCTGTATATCTTCCGACCCTCTTCCACCGCCAGAACAATGGTGGCAAAGTTGTCATCAGCTAAGACCATGTCAGATACTCCTTTGGCAACATCGGTGCCGGTTATCCCCATTCCTACTCCGATATCCGCGGTTTTAAGGGCTGGGGCATCGTTAACTCCGTCTCCGGTCATTGCCACTACCTTACCATTTTTCTTCCAGGCATTTACAATCCTAACCTTATGCTCCGGGGAAACCCGGGCATAGACTGAATACTTGCTAACCTGCTGGCTAAAGTCATCAACGCTAATTTTATCCAGCCGAGCTCCGGTAATAACTTCACTCTCATCCGTGATCATCCCCAGCCCTCTGGCAATAGCAGCTGCGGTGTCACTATGGTCACCGGTAATCATAATAGCCCTTATACCGGCTTCCTTGCATATTTTGACTGCTTCCTGGGCTTCTTGCCGGAGTGGATCAATCATACCCGCCAGTCCCACAAAGGTCAGCTCATTTTCGGTATTAGCCATACTTGATTCGTCAGGTAATACCTCTACGTCTTTATAGGCTATGGCTAATACTCTTAAAGCTTTGACCGCCATGTTTTTATTGGCCTGTTTAATCTCGTTTAATGAGCTATCATTGATAGATTGGACTTGCCCGCCAATAAGCATATGGCTGCACCTGCTCAGCAATACGTCCGGGGCGCCCTTGGTCAATACCCGTAGTTTCCCGTCTGCCTGGTTCACCGTGGTCATTAGCTTTCTATCGGAATCAAACGGAATCTCGAATACCCGGGGCCAGCTTTTTTCCATATCATTTTTGTGAAAGCCCTTTTTGAAAGCAAATTCTACTAAAGCCGTTTCGGTAGGATCACCAATAGCCTGCATCTTGGCTTGGTCGATCCCGACTTTCGAATCGTTACAAAGGGTCAAGCCTTGCATGAATATCTCCTGGGCAGGGCCAGCTTGCCAGGTTGCCTCGGCATCGATAAGCTTTTGGTCGATATATATTTCCTGAATGGTCATTTTATTTAGGGTGAGGGTACCGGTTTTATCAGAACAAATTATCTCGGTGCTGCCCAGGGTTTCCACTGCCGAAAGCTTTCGTATAATGGCATTTTGCTTCGCCATTTTCTGTACCCCAATGGCCAGCACAATAGTAACAATAGCTGGTAATCCCTCCGGAATAGCGGCTACCGCCAGACTTACTGCTACCAGAAACATTTCCAGGGTTTCTCTCTGTTGCAGTATTCCAGCTACAAAAATAATGATGGCAATTACTACCACCCCAACGGAAAGATATTTGCCTAATTCCGCCAATTTTTTCTGCAGGGGTGTTTCATTATCTACCGCTGTATTAATATTTTCGGCAATCTTACCGACCTCGGTGCTCATGCCAGTGGCGGCAACAACCCCGACACCCCTTCCATAGGTAACACTGGTACCCAGGTAGGCCATGTTTTTGCGGTCACCAATAACCATATCGGCATCAGCCAGTTCGGTGATATTCTTCTCCACTGGTACCGACTCTCCGGTTAAAGCAGCTTCCTCGATCTTAAGGCTCGCCACCTCCAAGAGTCTTAGGTCAGCGGGAATGTAGTCACCGGCTTCAACCAAAACTATATCACCGGGAACTATGTTTTCCGATTTAACTACCTTAACTTCCCCATTTCTCCGGACCTTGGCACTGGGTGAAGACATTTTTTTCAGAGCGGCCAGGGCCTTTTCCGCTTTGCTTTCCTGAGCTACTCCGAGGACTGCGTTAATCACCACCACCAGCATAATTATACCAGTATCAGCCATTTCCCCGAGAAAACCAGCAATAACTGCCGCAATTATCAAGATAATTATCATGAGGTCCTTGAATTGAAGGAGAAACATCCCCATAAGGGTTTTCTTTTTTCCTTCCTGGAGTTCATTCTTCCCAAACTTTTGCAGACGCTGGCTGACTTCATCCTCCGTCAAACCTTGAGGGTCCGTATTAAGACGGTTAAGTGCATCGGGAAGTGTCAACATGTGGCAAAGCTCGGAGCCAACCAAATCTTCATTAATGTTCATTAAATTTAACCTCCAACTTCTGCTCCTGAGCAAATTATCAGGCTAATAAGTCAAGCAGTTTATGTTCATTATAATACGATTTCCAATCTAGCCCAAGATATTCCTTCTAAAGTTAATTATAGAGCTCTAACCAAGGATAATTTTTAACCGACGGTCAGCATAAAGCGCATAACAAATACACAGACTAAACCAAAATAA
>CAZYJA010000168.1:3907-6496 GCA_964647245.1 uncultured Syntrophomonas sp.
AACGGTGGTACAAATAACACCAATGACGGAATCCTAAACCAAAATAAGGATAATCTTCTCAAGCCAAATTAAAGATACAGAAGGGATGACTGAGCATACATGCCAAATGACCAGCATAATAGCATCAATGAACAAGCCAAAAATGACCAATTGTCAGCCTTCCGGGCTGAACACCCCGGCTCTCTGCTGAGCACCAATCAGGGTGTTAAAGTTTCCAAAACCGATGATTCCCTAAAGGTTGGCAGCCGGGGGCCTACATTGATGGAGGATTTTCACTTTCGCGAGAAAATAACCCATTTTGACCACGAACGCATTCCTGAGCGGGTAGTTCATGCTCGTGGCTTTGGGGTTCATGGTTATTTTCAAGTTTACGAACCCATGAACGAGTTTACCCAAGCTAAGTTTCTACAAGACCCTTCCGTTAAAACCCCGGTCTTCGTCCGTTTTTCGACTGTAGTAGGTTCGCGCGGCTCAGCGGATACCGTCCGCGATGTACGCGGGTTTGCAACCAAGTTTTATACCGAAGATGGCAATTATGATCTGGTTGGCAATAACATACCTATATTCTTTATCCATGATGCCATTAAATTTCCGGATGTAGTCCATTCCATCAAGCCCGAACCAGACAATGAAATTCCCCAGGCGTCTGCTGCTCATGATACCTTTTGGGACTTTGTAGTGAGTACTCCCGAAACCACCCCTATGATCATGTGGTTACTGTCTGATCGGGCCATCCCCAGAAGTTTTCGCATGATGGAAGGCTTCGGGGTCAATACCTTTAGATTGGTTAACTCTCAGGGTAAAGCCCGTTTTGTTAAATTCCATTGGAAACCCTTGCTGGGAGTCCATTCTCTGGTATGGGACGAAGCGCAAAAGTTAGCAGGTAAAGATCCCGACTTCAACCGGCGGGATTTATGGGACGCAATTAACAGGGGCGAATATCCTGAATGGGAACTGGGAGTGCAAATGCTGGATGAAAACGAAGAGTTCAAATTTGACTTCGATATCCTGGATGCCAGCAAGTTCTGGCCGGAGGAGTTAGTACCTGTAAAAATCATTGGCAAGATGACGCTGAATCGTAATGTTGATAACTTTTTTGCCGAGACTGAACAGGTGGCTTTCCATCCTGGAAATGTGGTGCCGGGAATTGATTTTACCAATGACCCCTTGTTGCAAGGGCGCCTTTTCTCCTATATAGATACTCAGCTTATCCGCTTAGGCGGTCCTAACTTCCATGAAATACCTATTAACCGTCCTCTGGCACCTGTTCACAATAATCAGCGGGATGGTTATCATCGCATGACCATAGACCGGGGCAAGGTTAGCTACTCGCCCAACTCACTGCAATTGAACGATCCTCTGCCCGCACCCGAAAGTGAAGGCGGCTACGTTCATTATGCTGAAAAAGTGGAGGGTAAAAAGGTTCGGGAACGAAGCGGCAGTTTTCAAGATCATTATAGTCAGGCCACGTTGTTCTGGAACAGTATGTCAGCAGCCGAAAAGCAGCATATTATTGATGCCTTTCACTTTGAAGTCGGTAATGTAAAAGACAAGCAAATCAAACAGCGGGTGGTTGATCAATTCAACAAGGTTGATTCATTTTTAGCCCAGAAAATAGCGGAAGGTATTGGCGTCAATCCCCCTGCAATTCCTGGGGGTACCGGAGTGGCTGCTTCATCTCCGGCAGTCAGCCAGGAAAATACCGTGAAGGTAGCCCGGACCCGTAAAATAGCAATTTTGGCTGAAAACGGCTTAGACTATGACCAAGTTTACACGATTATAACCGAACTAAAGAAAGCAGGAGTAACTGCTGAAATTATCAGCAAGAACCTGGGGATGCTAAAATGCAGTAAAAACCAGCAACAGATGGAAGTAAATAAAACCTTTGCTACCGCCGCATCTGTTATGTATGATGCGGTGTATGTGGCCGGAGGCCAACAGAGTGTGGCTGCTCTTACCACTAATGGTGATGCTCTCCATTTCGTTAATGAAGCCTTCAAACATGCCAAGGCCATTGGTGCGGCTAACGAAGGGATTGAGCTGCTGAAAGCGTCTCAGATTCAAGGCGTTAATGTAGCTTCCAGCGAATCGCAAGCCCAAGTCATATCCGATTTAGGGGTAGTCACTATTCAGAACTCCATGAATATGAGGGATTTAGTCCAGGAGTTCATTAACGCTATAGCTCAACATCGTCATTGGGGGCGTCAAAATGTAAAAGATAGAGTTCCATCTTAATGCCAATTCCCTAAAAATGTAGACTAAAGCAAACTGAAACAAGTGTCATAGGGCATTCCCTTGACACTTGTTTTTATATATGATTAAAAGTTGGCATCACCATTATGCATATACCCGTAATTAAAGCTATAACACCATTATTTATTTTAGTTATGATTTAAGTCTATGTTTCCCGGTAACCGATTGAATATCAATTTTCCAAACGGCGCACCTATCCTTACTATTATTGACATATACTTCTCCCTCTTTGATAAATTCCGGGCTATATTTCTCCACCAGATTCCTTAATGCCGCAGTCTTTTCCTTTTCGTCGTCTACAATGCTAATTATCCCAAATAGAATGAGGCTTTCATA
>CAZYJA010000169.1:0-6438 GCA_964647245.1 uncultured Syntrophomonas sp.
GCCGGTTTTGCCCCGCACTAACTCGGCTATATCAGGATTTTTCTTCTGGGGCATTATACTGGAACCAGTAGAAAATGCATCATCAAAATCCAGGAAGGAAAATTCGGCGGTTGACCACAATATCAGTTCCTCCGAGAAGCGTGATAAGTGCATCATTAAAATGCTGGCAAAACTGCAGAATTCGATGGCAAAATCGCGGTCGCTTACTCCGTCCAGGCTATTACGGGTAATCTCCCGAAAACTGAGTTGTTCTCGGACAAATTCGCGATCGATAGGGAATCCGGTAGCGGCCAGGGCACCTGATCCCAGCGGCATAGAGAGCAGCCTTTTATAGCAATCATCCAGCCGGCCCAGGTCGCGGCGGAACATTTCAAAATAAGCCAGCAGGTGGTGGGCCAGGGTAATGGGCTGCGCCTTCTGCAGGTGGGTATACCCGGGCATAATGGTTTCCACATGCTCTTGAGCGAGGGTTAATAAGGCCTCTTCCAGGGTCAATATTAATTCACGGACCGCAGCTATTTCATCCCGCAGGTAGAGCCTAACATCCAGGGCAACCTGATCATTACGGCTGCGGGCGGTATGGAGCTTCTTGCCTAAATCTCCTATCTTGGCGGTTAACATGGTCTCAATGTTCATATGTACATCCTCAGCAGCTACCGTAAAATCAAGTTTACCTGCTTCCAGTTCACCTTGTATATCTTTCAGCCCGGCTATAATAATATCGCCTTCAGCGCGAGATATGATTCCCTGCTTAGCCAGCATAGCTGCATGGGCAATGCTGCCTTGAATATCTTGCCTGTACATGCGGCTGTCAACTGCTATCGAAGCATTGAAATCTTCGGTAAGCTGATCAGTTGCTTTGGTAAACCTGCCACCCCATAATTTCATAAATTACACCTCAACTGTTATTTCTAAATTATCCTTTATTATAGGTCTTTTAAGACATAAATGCATCAAACAATGAGATAAGTCTTGTCACGAGATTAATTTTTAACGTGAAATAAATAACCGGTTATCACTGATTGGGAACATCTATGTAGGCAGGGCAAAAAGCTGCCTTGGTATCGGCGGATGAGATTTTAGTATCCGGCCAGCCAGCTAATGAAGGTATTTGGGGGAGACTGAGGTCCCCCTACGGTTAGTGGTCTATACTGATACTTTTACCACTGGAATCAACTATTAATTCTGCGTAAAAGGGGCAGCAATGGTAGGTTTCTCCGCTTTTAATTTGGCTCCCGCTTTTATACTCGCTGCGATCAACAGAAAGGTAGGAATCAAAAAACCAAAAAACAACATCATACCCGGCAGCGTACGTAATATAGATTCAAAAATATCCGGGACATTACGATAAAAGGTTAGGGAAAATACCAGCCCGATAATACCAATCGGCAGGATTACCGGTCTATGTTCTTTTAACCCCAATAATTGCGCAGTTCCATCAGTAAGGGCGAATTGCAGCAAAGCTAGTTTTCCCCAAAAGGATACCACCCAGACCGAAACCAGGAATATCTTTATGCCCACCGGCTGTACAAAGTCCGCTAGAAAGAAGGGACCATATAAAGACCGGGCTGTAGTATCAACTCCCAGTACGGCTATGCAAGCGATGGTAGTAATAATGATAAAAACACTTATCAGCAGGTTCGCCAAAATTCCAGCTTTATAGCCTTCCCGGGAGTTTCGGCAGTAAGGAAAAAGCATGGCCAGCACAAAAAGTTCGCCTCTGAAGCCGTGGGGTCCGAGCGAGCCCTGCAAAATAGTCGACCACCCTACCTCCCCTAAGGGTAGAAGCACTTCAAACTGCATGGCTGGAATGGTTATAAAAATAAATACGGCATAAATTAAACCTAATCCGACCCAGTAAAAACTTAAGGTCCGGGCAATCACCTCTAACCCCGCCCATACTCCATAAGTTACCGCAATTACCATACACAAACCAACTATTACTTCGGGGGTATAAGCAAATATTCCGGTTGCATAGAAGAACACTAAGGCTTCTCTAAGGACTGTAGCGGTCAAATATATAAGCACCAGAAGGTAGCCCAAACCAATTATCTTACCAGCCAATTTCCCAACTATGGCAGGCAGATATTCAATTAAAGTTTGGCCCGGAAACAATAAACTGAGCCGATAAAGTATATATACCAGGTAGGCCCCACTCACAGTCACTATAATTACTGACATCCATCCGTCATGACCTGCAATTCTGCTTACCGTGTGCGGATTGGCTAAAACTGAGGACGCAGCTACTAACGTTACCAGTAAAGCTGTTAGCATAAACCCATCTATTTTACAAATACCACTCTCACTCTTCATACTGTTAACCATTTTTCCCTTCCTTGGCATGGCGAAACATCCTGGCTTTAAATAGTGCAACTATAAATAAAAATGTCGGGATGAGATATTCAAAGGTTATTGCCGCTCCCGGCCAGGTATGGGGTATGGATTCAAACAAATGAATAGCATTATCATACAAGGTAACTGAAAACACCGCCAGGATTATCGCTACCGGCGTTACTATCACCCCGGGTTTTTTTAGTCCTAATAGTTGCGACAACCCATAAGTCAGGCAAAATTGCAGCAAGCCAATCTTGCCCCAAAGAGCTACCACCCACAAGGTTACCAGGAAGATCTTTATACCCACCGGCTGTATATAGTCGGCCAGAAAAAAGGGCGCATATAACACTCTCGCCATAGTATCTGATCCCAATACAGTTATACAGGGTATTACCGTGATAATGATAAAGAAAGCGATTAATAGGCTAGCAACATTGCCGGCAATAAACCCTTCGCGGGCACTACGGCAATAAGGTAAAAGCATAGTTAAAAAAAACAATTCTCCCCAATAACCAATGGGTAATAATGAACTCTTCAGAATAGTGCGAAAACCTGCTTCTCCTACTGGACGCAGAGCATCGAACTTCATTTCCGGGATAGAAATTCCAATAAAGATTATATAAACCAAGGCGATTCCCAGCCAGTAAAAACTTATAGTTCGGCTAAGGGCCTCAATGCCTGAGGCAACCCCGTAGCTGGTGGTAATTAACAATAATAAAACTATTATAAATTCAGGGGTATATGTGAACACGCCGGTGCCATAAAATAAGGCCAGAGCTTGTCTGATTATCGAAGCCGCTAGATAGGTAATAAACAAAATATAACCTAACCCGACTAATTTTCCGGCCATTTTTCCCACTATCAAAGGCAGATACTCTATAAGGGTTTTGCCGGGAAATAGTATACTCAGTCGATAGAGAATATAAACGAGGCAGGCCCCGCCCAGGCAAGGAATAAGTGCGGCCATCCAGGCATTTTGTCTGGCAATCTTTATAGCACTATGAGGAACCGCCAATACCGCGGTAGTGGCTACCAAGTTAACCATTAATCCAGCTACTATAAAACCATCAATTTTAGGTAAGTCTTGGTTGCTTTTCATATAGCAATCCTTTCATCAAGGAGTATGGCGCCACACCCTGTTAAAGGTATGGCGGCACACCCTTGCAGGGAATGTCCCGGTGAATGTCCCCGTGAATGCCTTGCGGGTTGCCTGACCTCAACTTATTAATTGTTCGATGTACATGGTGACCGGAATAAATACCAACTCCATAAGCTGTAAAAGAGTGGGGATCTCCCAGTCTAAAACCAATCCAAAGCTATAGACCATACCGATCAGCAGCAGTCCGCTAAAAGCCGCTGCTTCCCGCCACAGCTTATTCCTCACCAGATACGGTACCTCCACCGCAATAACCCCGATAAATAGAAGACTGACTAAAACAATCATACCCGGTTTTCCCCTTTATTTTTGACTGGCCGGCTCAGCTGGCTTACTAATCAAGGATGTATGGCGAATTTTAGATTTAACCTGGATATTCACCTGCACCTCAGGATATATTTCTGACCACTCCGTTTTCAAGGTTTTCCATTCCTTTGGGTAGCTCCGATGCACCGCTTCGCCAAAACCGAAAACATCTACCTTATATTCGTGCTGGGCTTTTTGCAGAGCAGCCTCTGCTTTCTCTTTAATTTTCGCTCCCTGAGCTTCTTCCAGCCTGGCTACCACCGCAGTTTTTTCCAAATTGGTCTTCCCCTGTACATCTTCCAAATAACTCTCAACTTCGATTTCAACCGTTATTGATATCTCTCCATTTTGGAGTTCCGGTTTCACCTTCGTTTTACTATTTATGATTGCGGCGCCCACTTTTTTCCCTGGCTCTTCCGGATCTTCAAAACTAATCTCCCCTGCCTCATAATCCCCTCTTATCCATGAGAGACCGCAGCCTTCAGCTTTATCCAGCCAACCTGCAAATTTATCCTGGCGAAACACGGCGGTTTTATTTATAGCAATATCCTTTAAGGGTTCAGGGACCTGGCCGTTCTGTACTCCATGCCCATCTTTATTGGGAATAGACTCATTGGCTATACTTTCGACCCCAGCGGTATAAGGATGGGAACTTTCACTTTGTAATAGTCTGATAAACTGACCTAGACGAAGAACTGCAAAAGTTTCAGTTTTGCTGGGCAATTCTATGATATCTTTTATACGTCGGGCAGGAATAAGAGATATCCTTCCGGGAGTATCCATTAAGCTAGTAAGATTGCCTCTGCCTATTATTACCCAGGGGTCCAGCCTGACTTGGGGACCTCGCTCCAAATAATCCAGGATTTCGCTTACTCCCCTATCCCGAGCCAGATCCTCAGAGATAATTATTACCCCCACATGGGAAAAAAATCGCCTGGCTGGGGTTATTGCATTCAAATTATTAAAAGCTTCGTATAGTGAATCCCCTTCAGCTACAGTATTCCGATAGGCTTTTTGAAACTCTATAGCTCCTCCGCCGGTAGTCTTGGCCACTGCTGCAGGATTAATCGTTTGCACTATGACCCGATACCTGCCTTCACTGCCTGACTCAATTGCTATCCCATTTATTATCGCCAGATTATTTAACTCCAGCTTATCCCAGCACCCAGCTACACCCAATCCACTGGTTAGGATTAACAGCAAAATTATTATCCGCCGCATCATTTACTGGGCTCCCCCTTCCCTTGGGCAACTGGATTTTCCCTGGGGGGAGCTGGTTTAAGATTAGCAGCCTGGCGGCGCCAGTTTACCTTACTGATGCCAGCCGGACGTTCATCCATAGCCCACCAGGGAGCCCGAGCTAATACATCTTTGAGATCCGTGAGATGCAGTGGTGCCACCGGCGACAGATACGGCATTCCAAAGGATCGTAGAGCAGCCACATGAATACTTAGCATGATGAGCCCAAACATAACCCCGAATAACCCCAGCAACCCGGCCAGGAGCATTAAAGGAAACCGCAGCAATCGCAAGGTAAGGGCCAGATTAAACGCTGGGAATGTAAAAGATGCTATGCCGGTAGCGGCAACGATAATTACCATGAGGGGCGAAACCAGGCCGGCTTGAACCGCGGACTGGCCGATTACCAGAGCACCTACGATGCTTACCGCTTGCCCCACGGAGCGCGGTAAGCGGGTTCCCGCTTCCCGCAACACCTCAAAGGTGGTCTCCATCAATAATGCTTCAAACAGGGTAGAAAAAGGTACTCCCTGCCTAAATGATGCTATACTGATAAGCAGGTTGCCAGGGATCATTTCCTGGTGGAAAGTGGTAACCGCTACGAAAAGAGATGGCAGCAAAATAGAAGCCGCAAACGCCAGATATCTTATCCACCTGATGAAGGTCCCGATGATATACCTTTCATAGTAGTCCTCTGGAGACATCAGAAAGGAAGCCATGCTGACCGGAACTATTAATACAATAGGGGTACCATCAGTAAGTATGGCAATTCTGCCTTCCAGTAAGGAGGCTGCCACCCGATCGGGCCGCTCCGTGTGCAGTATCTGAGGAAAGGGCGAATAAGGATGATCCTCGATAAATTCCTCCAAATATCCACTCTCCAGGATCCCATCAATATCTATCCGCTGCAGGCGCTGCTTCACCTCATCAACCATCCCGGGTGAGGCAATTCCTTTGATGTAGGCTATGGATACCTTCGTCATGGTTACCCGCCCAATATTCAGGGTTACAAAACTTAAGTTAGGGTTTTTTAAGCGTCTGCGAATCATCACGATATTTTTAACCAGAGTCTCCGTAAAGCCTTCCCGGGGACCCCTTACTAGAACTTCCGCATCTGGCTCGGTTATACTCCGTTGGTCATGGGTAGTGATATCTATAATAAAAGCTTTATCCACCCCATCAACCAGGAGCACCATTCTACCCGAAAATATCGCGGTCCCCATCTTACCCAGTGACTGGACTTCGGTGACGTTGGCAACTGCCAGCATGGAGTTTAACACCAGGTCAGGCAGGTCCTTTTCCTTGACAGTTTGATCGGCCGGTACGCTATCATACATCAAGGGTTGCAGAATATGGTCGTGGAGCATACTTTTGTCAATCATGTTTTCTATGTAAACTACTAG
>CAZYJA010000170.1:0-6419 GCA_964647245.1 uncultured Syntrophomonas sp.
ACTGCAGCAAAAAGGATGCCGATATTATGCGAGCGTGTATGACGCCTGAATACTGGCGGGATGTCAATGCCTCCTATATCGTCAACGGCTTTCCCCCAGCAATGATTACCAACCAAGGGGAAACTATTAAAAATTTTATCTCCGGTAGTGAGATGAATTTTACTTATGTTGAGGACCAGGATGTAATCGAAGTAGATCAATATCACCTGGTTTGTATTGCTACCCCTGGACACTCTCCAGGTCATATGTGTTTGTATGAACCGCAGCACAAATTTATGTTTTCTGGCGACCATATCCTGGCCCACATAACGTCCAACATTACCCATTGGGGGGGAAGGGGTGATTTTCTGGGACTTTACCTGGCCAGTCTCGATAAAATTAATGATATGGATATCAAGCTGGTAATGCCTGGACATCGGCAGATTATTCAGGACTGTCGGGGAAGAATAGCCGAACTGAAGTATCATCATACCAAGCGGCTGAACGAAATCCAAACCATCTTGGAGGAAGGCGCAATGAGTGCCTATAGGGTCGCCAGTCTTATGCATTGGGATATGACCTATGCCTCCTGGGATGAATTCCCCAGTTTTCAAAAATGGTTTGCTACCGGGGAGGCTATCGCCCACCTGGAGTACCTGGTAAATCGACATAAGGTACTGAAGCTCCAGGCAGAGCATAGGCTGGAATATCAGCTGGTTTAGATAAAGTAATATGAACTAAAGAATGGATTCGGCCCGTTTACAGACTTTCATGTGACCTTCACTTATTCCATCGCAAAAAGGCATATTGTTGGATTGGCCACAACGGCATAGGGCTACTGGATCTTGACGTCTTATACTAATACCATTGTCATCTACTACATCAACATGTCCAGCCACAATTATGGGGCCTTTATTTAGTATTTGTATTCTGGTTTCTGCCAACATTTTCACCACCTTAAGTATTTTAAATCGGTTAAATTGATCCCATTCTAGAATGTGCAGTGGCGTATGGTTTCATACTTCGAAATTTTACCTGGGGCTACTACGGTTTGATTAAAAGCTAGCTTCGAATGAATTAGTAGCGGCCGGGAAGCCTTCTTTTGAGATAATCTTTGACATATTTAAGCCAGGCAGAATTAGTATCCAAGTGGGAATCCTGATGGTAAAGTTCATTTTGCATTGGTTTGGCTGCAGGTGCGGTACGGGACGGTGCTAAACGGAATAAAAAATAAATTAGCGCATAAACTCCCAGCAGCAATAGGCCGGCAAATAGACCTGATCCTTGCCCAGGGATTAGAGGCATGGTAATAATAACCGTTATCAGACTAATAATTGCTATCCAGGTTGTGTAAGGGAAGCCGCCTAACTGGCAATGTCCCTTAGGCGGACAGCCAAAGCGGGAGCGAAATTTTAGATGGGTTACCATTATTACCAGATAAGCTAACAGCAGCGAAAAACCTCCGGAGCTAATCAAGAAAATGTAAATTTGATCGGGTAGCACGTAGGACATACTTACACATAACAGCATAGCTAGACCGGAAAATAAGATGCCTTTAAAAGGAACATCCCCCCGGTCCACCAGGAAAACTGGAGCATCTCCACTATCGGCGAGAGAGCGAAGCATTCTACCCAGGCCGAAGGTAGCGGCCAGCATCGTGGATAGGATGGCAGTTACCAGTACCAGGTTCACTACTCCAGCAGCCACCCCTAATCCGCGAAAAGTCAAGGCCGACACCATCGGACTGATTTTAGGTGATAGTCCTGCAGTGGAGATAAGCGGCAACAGCAAACCCATGACCGCAATATATAATATAACCAACGATAAGACCGTGGCTTTAATTGCACGGGGAATAGTTTTCTGAGGGTCGCGGGCTTCAGAAGATGCCAGGCCGATGATTTCAAAGCCGGCATAACTGAACAATACGATCAGCATACTGCCGGCAAGCCCTCCTATTCCATTGGGGAAAAAGGCCGTAGTTTGGACTGCCCCTAGGCCAATCGGAGTTCGGTCAGGTAAAAGGCCGAATATCAGAACTACAGCGAGTATTATGAAAGCTAGAATTGCGAGCAGCTTTACAGCTGCCAGGGTACTTTCTAGCTTGGTTACCAAACTAGCCCCCAGCAAGTTGATAAAAGTTATGGCTATTACGATACCAATAGACAATAAAGGTAATGATAAATATGGAAACCAATTATTAATAAATAACGAAGCGGCGGTAGCTTCACTAGACATAGCCAAGACCATTCCGGTCCAATATACCCAACCCACCAGGAAACCCAGGAAAGGTCCGTAAGCTTCCGCAGCATAGGTTCTGAATGAACCGGGGTGGGGATTGGCTACGGTCATTTCCGATAAGGCGCTGAGAATAAAATAAACCATAATACCGCCAATTATGAAGGCAACAACAATGGAAGGGCCTGCAGCCTGAATTGCGATAGCCGAGCCCAGAAAGAACGAGCCGCCTACTACCGTTCCCAGGGCCAGCATAGTGAGCTGAAATGAAGAAAGGCCTTTATCTTGCATAGGGTTTTCCTCCTATAAATGGTCTGGGCATAGTATGCCACCGATAACGCAAAATATTTGAGCGGCGTTCATAAACGCCTTTCTTCTCACTAGTTGGGGTTGCAAAAATGCACCTAATCGCATTTACTAAGAGGTGCAGGCAGTCCTGACTTATAACTGTTAATTAGGTCTTGTACCCTTACTAGGACCAAAAATGCCCAGGCAATGACTAATACTATCATTTAGTGTTTGGTAAGCTAAGTCCAGCTCGCTTTGGGAGTTGGGATTCAGGTTGCTTCTGGAAAAATTCATTATTTCAGCCTTGGCATCATTAATATGCGATATAGCTGAATCAACAATCTGTCGTTCGTCCATCCGGATCATCTCCTTCATTATTATCCACCTCTAGTATCTCCACCAAGTTATTATCTATTCTGACCAATCTGTAGCACCTGTAATACCTACCTTGCCCACGATTTCCCACGTATTTATCTAGCTTTTGTAAAGAAACATAAAACATAAGCCGGGTTGAAAACCTTACCTAAAAAACTGAGCGATTAGGAATCAAATAATGACTGCTGGGCAACATTTATATATGAAATAAAGCTGGTTGGAGGCGTAATGTTTAAACTATTAAAAAGCGGGCATTGTTTTACCCCGGATGATGTTGGCGTCCAAGATATCCTGGTTGCTTATGACAAAATATGTGACATAAAAGATGAGATTAAGTCGGAACATCTGTGGGATGTGGAAGTTATAGACTGTCATGATTGCTTGGTTTGCCCGGGAATCATTGACCAGCATGTCCATATTACCGGTGGAGGAGGAGAACAAGGCCCAATTAGCAGAATACCTGAAATCATGTTTAGTGAGGTTGTCAAAGCTGGAGTTACGACCTTGGTGGGGGTTCTGGGTTTCGATAGTATTAGCCGAAGTATTGCAGGACTTCTGGGCAAAGCAAGAGGGTTGGAAGCTGAGGGCATTACTACCTACATTTATACCGGCAGCTATGGAAGCCCTACCGAAACCTTAACGGGCCGCGTCCTCACCGACATTGCCTTAATCGACAAGGTGATCGGAGTCGGCGAAGTTGCCATAGCTGATTACCGGTCCAACCATCCTTCATTGCAGGATTTGCGAACTTTAGCTTCAGAGGCCAATGCAGGCGGTATGTTGGGCGCCAAAGCGGGCGTTTTGCACTTGCATGTAGGTGATGGTCAAGAAGGCCTGGATTCCCTTTTTAGATTAATGAATGAATCCGATTTTCCGATTAACATGTTCGTACCTACCCACATTAATCGTAACCAGAAACTTTTCGAACAGGGTATAGATATCTTGCGAAAAGGAGGAAATATTGATTTAACCGCCGGTGAAACGGTAGGTTATAGCATAGCAGAATCTTTGAGGATGCTAATTCAACAAGGTGTGAACCTGGACAAAGTAACCGTCTCCTCGGACGGAAATGGAAGTTCTCCTAATGAGGCAGGTATCAGCCGGATGGACCAATTATTGGGAGATTTGAGGACATGTATTAAAGAGGGCAATATGGACTTTAGCACTGTTATCAAAACTGCTACAGCAAATCCAGCTAGAGTATTGAAAATTTATCCCCGCAAGGGATGCCTTAAGCCGGGCAGTGACGCAGATATTCTGGTTTTGAAGGAAAATGATTTGAGTATCTATCGCCTCATGGCCCGGGGACAGGTTGCGGTAGCCGATCAACAGGCGGTTATGAAAGGAAAATACGAAAAATAATATCAATATGAAATAGGGAGGATATCATGGTCAGTTATAAAAAGGGCGATCTGGTTATTATTGGTGGAGCGGAAGATAAATATGGGGAGAGCCGGATATTAGAAGAAGTGGTAAACATAATCGGCGGTGAGGATGCCAGAATAGGTATCTTTACAACCGCAACCCAGCATCCGGAGGAGGTCGGTGAAGACTACCGGGATGTTTTCCTGCGCTTGGGGGTTAGAGATACCGACATTTTAAATATAAATTCCCGGGAAGAAGCCAATATGGAGGACAACGTGCGCCGAATTAAAGATGCTACCGGGTTCTTTTTTACAGGTGGGGATCAACTTAGAATCACTAGTATTCTGGGAGGTACCAAGGTGTATGAAGCTTTGCATGATTGCTATAATCGGGGCACAGCCGTAATCGGAACCAGCGCCGGGGCTTCAGTTATGTGTAGTACCATGATTGTTGAAGGCAACAGCAATGATGCGGCCCGCAAATGCACCTTGAAAATGGCTCCTGGCTTAAGATTGTTGGAAGGAGTAATTATTGATCAGCATTTTGATCAACGCGGCAGACTAGGCAGGTTGTTATGTGGTATTGCAGAAAACCCCGGAATTTTAGGGATTGGAATTGATGAAGATACGGCCATAAGGGTTTATCCGGAAGAATACTTCGAAGTACTCGGTAATAATGCAGTTACAGTTGTTGATGGCAGGTCAATTAAAAGCACTAACGTTTCCGAATTGAAACCCGATGAGATATTGGCAATAACCAACGCCAGTCTCCATGTTTTGTCTAAAGGGTATGGATACGATTTTAAACGGCGTGAAGTATTAAGGCTGCATTAATTGTCGATATTTAGGAGGGATTGCTTCGATGAAGATTGTTAGTGTGCGTAGTTATTGTGGTAGGAATATATATAGTCACAAACCAGTTATTAAGATGATAGTAGACCTGGATTCTTTGTATGATACGCCAACCAGTCAGCTAACCAAGTTTAATGAAAGATTATTAAGCATATTTCCGGGGTTAAGTACTCATTGTTGTTCCCCTGGTTATGAAGGGGGATTTGTCCAAAGATTGCATGAGGGGACTCTGGTCTCTCATGTTACTGAACATCTGGCTTTGGAGTTACAATGTATGATGGGTTATGATGTTTATTTCGGCAAGACCCGGATAATTGAGGAACCCTCCACATATAGCATTGTCTATGAGTATATTAATGAATATTGTGCCAAGGATTTTGGATATGCTGCGGCCGATATTGTATTAGCTTTGGCCAGAAATGAATCCTTGGAAATCGATGAGATTATTAACCATCTGGCCCAGATTTCCTTTGAATCCAACTTGGGACCCAGTACTCGGGCACTATATGACGAGGCCAGGCGCCGTCATATACCGGTTAGAAGGCTGGGCGAAGATAGTCTGCTGCAATTTGGCTATGGCAAACAGATGCGCTTTATACAAGCTTCGTTACCAGGCTCAACCAGTAGCATTGCCGTTGACCTGGCTAAAGATAAGCAATCATCTAAAGACTTGTTAAATGAACATCGTATTCCGGTTCCTACCGGGGCTATTGTAGATTCAGAGGATGATGCGATCGCATTAGCCGCTAAAATGGGTTATCCGATCGTAATTAAGCCTTACAACGGCAACCAGGGCAAGGGGGTTACCACCAATATTGGTGAAGAAAAATCATTGCGAAGGGCATACCGATTAGCCAGTTCTTATACTGATAAGGTAATTGTCGAGAAATACATTCGGGGCAAAGACTATAGGATATTAGTGGTCGGGGAGAAAGTTGCGGCCGTTGCCGAACGCAAACCTCCATATATAGTAGGTGATGGACTTCATTCGATTTCCGAATTGGTTACGCAGGAAAACCAACAGCCGAATAGGGGCCAGGGTCATGAAAGACCCCTGACCAAGATATATTTGGATTCCATAACCCGAGATTTTCTCTGCCGGTCAGGATACAAGGTTCATGATATACCCGAAATAGGCAAAGTCATCTATTTAAGGGAGAATGGAAACTTAAGTACCGGTGGAAGCGCCCGTGATTGCACTATGGAAATACATCCGCAAAACAAGGAATTAGCGATAAAAGCTGCTAAAGTGATAGGCCTGGAAGTGGCCGGGATTGATATTGTTACCGATAACATTGCCAAGTTATTGACTCCGTTAAACGGGGC
>CAZYJA010000171.1:0-6370 GCA_964647245.1 uncultured Syntrophomonas sp.
TATCGAAAGATTTTTGAACTAAATCATTTATAGGAAATCCGATATCCCGGTCATTAAAGTATTCTAACCATTCTGCCGTTTTGTCAATGGTCTCGGCATTCTCGTGCTCGGCGTTTTCGTCCCCGACCTCAGGATCGATTTCTCTTTCTTCCAGCAATGGATTCTGTTCCAATTCGTTCTGGGTATATTCTCCTAGTTCTAAGGTAGACATCTGCAGGATAGCAATAGCCATTCTCAGTTCCGGCGTCATTATTAGTTTTTGTTGCTGCTCCAGCAGCACTTCATTAGTTAGTCTCATACCTGTCCCTCTTTTCTAATCATCCAGAAGTTTTTCAGCGAAACTTTCCAGTTTCTTCATCCGGTAGGCAACACCTGATTTGGTTAGGGGGGGATCTAGCATAGTCCCCAGTTCCTTCAAAGAACTGTCGGGATAATCCGTTCTCAAAACAGCCAGCTCTCTGAGGACAACCGGGAGGCCTTTTATGCCCACTTTATTAACTAATTTCTCGATCATCTCTACCTGGCGAACCGAAGCGTCTACCGTCTTGGCCAAATTGGCTGTTTCACAGTTCACCTGGCGATTAACCTGATTCCGCATTGACTTTACAATCCGCACGTTCTCAAAATCCATCAGCGCTTTGCTGGCTCCTACAATACGTAGAAAATCTACTATTTTATCACTCTCTTTGATATACAGCATTAGATTATGTTTGCGTTCACTCACCCGAGCTTCTATTCCCATTTTAGCAAGTATTTTTTGGAGATCACTGGCCATACGCGAATCATTCATAACCATTTCCAGGTGGTAATTTCCTTCGGGTCGATTAATAAATCCCCGACTGATAAATATTCCGCGTAAGTACGCCTTTTTACAGCAGTTGCGGCTCAGCAGGGACCAGTTTACCTGCCGGTTAATGTTTAGCCCCAGACTCGGTAACCCTAACTCGGTTAACAAGGCGTTATTGTCGGGCATATGAGTCTCTACCACATATATCCGTCTTTTTTTAAACCGTCTTTTTTCCTGGATTCTTACTGCCGATGACAGTCCATAGCTTACTTTAAGTAGTTTATAAACTTTGGTGGCCGGGGTGGCATTCTCCGACAAGGTTACCAGATACCGCTCGCCATCTTCCCGCTGAATCAGATCCGCCCGCAAGGTCAGCAAAGCCGAAAGTTCAGCCTTTTGGCAGCAACTCTTCGCGGGGATGATTCGGGCCAATTCATTTCTTACATCATTTGAGAAACTCATCGATTAACTCCATAATTATGCGGGCCATTTTATTCGTATCGTGCCAAGCCACCTGATTATCCGCTACTAAATCTTGCTCAATCACTTTAATTCCCCAATTACGTATTTCCTGATACGAACCGGCTACAGGTACTGCTTGCTCCTGACGGTAGCGCTGCAACCGCAATTCATCAATAAGCCCGGTATTAATAATTATATAATCCAGCCAGGGCTGACCTATGCAATCCATTATAACCCGCAAGTGGTCGGTTACGGTAAAATCATCGGTTTCTCCCTGCTCGGTCATAATATTGCTGACATAGATTTTCACTGCGGGCGAGGCTATCAGGGCTTCCCGTACCCCTTTGACCAGGAGGTTAGGGATGATACTGGTATATAGGCTGCCCGGTCCTAGAATTATGGCGTCCGCTTCCATGATGGCGGCAATGGTGGCCGGAACCGGCAGGCATTCCTCGGGCATTAAATATAGCCGTTCAATAGCCGCAGGGTAATTTCTAATGGCAGTTTCCCCAATAATAGTCTGCCCATCCTTCATCCTGGCTCCTAATACAACTTGCTCCAGGGTGGCAGGGAGCACTTCTCCTCTTACCGCCAATACTTTGCTGACCTCTTTTATCGCCGAAACAAAATCACCGGTAATTTCGGCCATAGCTACTAAGAGCAGATTGCCTAGATTATGGCCTTTTATGCCTTCCCCTTGCTGAAATCGGTGTTGGAATATTTCGTCCATGAGAGTTTCAGTTTCTGCCAGGGCTACCAGACAGTTACGAATATCTCCGGGCGGCAAAACCCCCAGCTCAGTTCGTAACCGACCGGAACTACCCCCATCATCACTTACGGTAACTACCGCGGTCAGATTCGAGGTATGCTTTTTCAGACCCTTAAGCAGTACTGACTGGCCGGTTCCACCACCTATCAGTACTATCCGGGGTTTATCGGTTTTGACCCGCATTTAGGCTTCCACCTGATATTTAGCAATGTCGCGATGCCTTATGATCACATTATATCCCCACTTCATAAGGTGCCGGCCAATATAATTAGCCAGGACTACCGACCGATGTTGCCCTCCAGTACAACCAATAGAAATAGCCAGATTAGTTTTACCCTCCTGGACATAATGAGGTATCAGGAACTTAAGGAGATTCAAGAAGCGTCGGGAAAAAGATTTCGTTATTTCAGATCCTAGTACATACCTAATCACTTCTTCATCTTCACCAGTCATTTTCTGCATGCCGGGATCATAGAAAGGATTGGGCAGAAATCGTACGTCCATCATAATATCACAGTCGAGGGGTATGCCCATCTTATAGCCAAATGACACTACATTGATGGAAAAACTCCCGGTTAACCTCTCACTATACAAATCGGTTATCTTCTCTTTCAACTGGCGGGGGCTGGTGCCGGAAGTATCCAGAATAACATTGGCCTGGCCCCGCAGTTCCTGCAAAATACTGCGTTCCATCTTAATCGCATCGAGTAAACGACCTCCGGGTGCCAGCGGATGCCTACGCCGAGATTCCTTAAACCTGCGTACCAATACTTCATCAGAGGCTTCCAGGAAAAGTATTTCATAAGCGAGATGGTTTTCTTGCAAATCATTTAATGCTTGCGATAAATTGTGAAAAAAGTCGCCGCCTCGGATATCGATAACCAGAGCTACTTTATCTATTTTGCCTTCCGATTGCATACTTAATTCAATGAATTTCCTCAGCAAGGCTGGCGGCATATTATCCACACAGTAATAGCCCAGGTCTTCCAGGCAGTTTATAGCCTGCGTCTTCCCTGCTCCTGATAGTCCAGTAATAATTAGAACGTGTAGGCCTGTGCTATCTTCAATCAATAAGCTTCCCTCCCGCATATTGAAAATATCTGACATCCTGTCTTTTAATTATATCAGATACCGCGGTTTTTCATGAGCCAATTTTTCTCTAATCTTTCGCCAACTCGGCTTTCAAATAGTCTATAACCTCGACCGGGCTGGGATTTATTCCGTATTCCAAGGCCAGGTAGAAGCTGGCATAGTCGCCCTGGTAAGCCAGGGAGTAAAACCTGGCCAGATATGATTGACCCTCGGCAGATATCGCAATGATCTTTTTCACCTTATCCCGGATAATTTCCTGGCTAATCCTGATGCGTTTTTTCACCTGGGGATGGTCTGCCGGGTCTTCCAGGATTATGATAACCAGTTGGGCCAGCAATTCTGGGGGCAATCCAAATCCTACTATTTCATTGTGATTGAGCTCCGGAAAAATATTATAATATGCTGGAGCTTTGGCATTTTCATTTATCTGGGCCTTCCAACGCATAGCTGCAGTTTCGGAGCGGGCTGAACTGCCCCAGATGATGGGCAGACTGTCTTTCATATCTCTGGCTATTAATCTGGCCTGATTTAAAGGGAGAGCAACTCCGGGATGAATTTTCGCGCGAATTGATTGCAAAACCTGGACGGTTTCTTCCAACTCCGCTGCCGCCCCTTCCACTATGCCGAGCTTTTCGAATATTAAGGCCAGGGGTGCGAACAAGTAGCCGGTCGCCGCTCGGGGTGCCAGGCCACCTGGTATCTGCACTACTGCATATCCGTCCTGTTTAGCCATAAACGCTAACTTGCCTCCAGTGGTAACCGCGATAATCTGGGCACCCTGGTTACGGGCCTGCTGGTACGCACTCAGGGTTTCTTCGGTATTTCCCGAATAACTGACTGCCACAACCAAGCTATCGGGGCTGACAAACTTAGGCATATCATAATCACGGTTGACTATGACTGGAACGGCAGCTTTTTGCAGGGCGTAGGTTCGAATTATGTCACCCCCAATTGCTGATCCGCCCAGACCAGTAATCACTATATTGCGATAGTCATGCTGATACTCAGCGGGTAGATTAACGCCCTGATCAAGGATACTGGCAAACTGCTCCGGCAAACCCCACAGGTACTCAGCCATTCGTTCTGCTGTCATTATTTAGCCTCCATCCTTTCATTAATAAATAACTCAACTTGCGCAGTTGCCCTTTATGCAACCTGGAGAGTGGGTCATTGGGGACGGTCCTTTTTGACACACCACCCTTTCATTTATGTAACATAAAGAGAGTTGTCATAATAAACCGAGTGAAGAATCTTCCAACATCTTCAATATCCTCGCAAGGTGTCTAAAGACCGTTCTTAACAATACATTTTGTTACAAGCGGTTTTCCAGCTCCTGCAATACCGCGGCGGCACAACCTAACAAGCCGATGTCTTCACCCAGAGTGGTAAATTCGATTTCCAGATTACTCCTGAGCGTTGGAGCCACCCCTGATTTTACAGCTGCCTGGATTGGTTCCCGGAGCAAATCCTGGAGTCCTAGTCCGGTTCCGCCTCCTAGCACAATGCGTGCCGGATTAAATATATTTACCAGATTGGCAATAGCAGTTCCCAGGTAGTAACCCGCTCGCGCTATTATCTGCCCTGCTTCGAGGTCTCCACCTCGCGCGCTGGCACCTATTTCACGAGCCGTAATCAGCTTTCCTGGAGAGCCTGAGGCTAATATTCCCCGACCACGACCTTGCTGGATGAGTTCCTGGGCTGCCTGGGCCAAAGCCGTACCCGAAGCGAGGTTCTCCAAGTTTTTGCCACCGGCCCATCCTGTGTCATTCGCAGCTGATAATAACATTCGCCCGAACTCACCGGCTGCCCCATCCTGGCCTCGATAAATTTCACCATCGATTATGATCCCGCCACCAATACCGGTACTTATGGTTATATATATTAAATGCTTGCAAGCCCTAGAACGGCCGAACCGCAACTCCCCCAGGGCCGCCATATTGGCATCATTATCCAACAAAAGCTTAACGCCTAATCTTTGGCTTAGTTGCTCTCTTAATGGATATTCCCGCCACCCCAAATTCGGGGGATCTTTAATTATACCGTTGCCATAATCCAGGGGACCGGGCGCTCCCACTGCTACCCCCACAATATCCTGCCAACCTATCCCCAGTTGCTGCAGCAACTCATTTATGGTGACTTTAATGCTGTCCAGGAGTTCCTCGGCATCACCATCAGCACAGGTGGCTTCTTTCTTGCGAGCTAGAATAACACCCTCCTGGGTTACAATTCCGCTGAGGATTTTAGTGCCGCCGATGTCTACTCCTATAATCAAATCCTGCATAATATCTCCCTGACTACCGCTTCAGCAACTCATCTTACATTTTACTCTGGCCTATTTTTTGGAGCGCGCTCCAACTGGCCTTGCCAATTACCTTCAGAATGAACATCCGCAATTTATCTTCCCCTGCGGGCAAGGCTTCTATTACTGAAACCTGAAACCTGACCAGGCCGGCCTGGCATTGCTGCCTGGGACTACCTTGAGGCTTATAATAAGACAAACCGCTGCAGAGCTTCAGCTACCCCTTCCTCTTCGTTGGATGCGGTAACATAATCTGCGATAGCTTTTACCGATGGGAAGGCATTGCCCATAGCCACACCCATACCAGCCCACTCTAACATCTCCATGTCATTATAGCTGTCACCCACCGCCATAACTTCCTGTCGGTCAACACCAAAATGGTTGGCTATAACCGCCAAGGCTTTAGCCTTATTAGCTTCAGGATGCATCACTTCAAGAAAATGGGGCTTGGAGCGAGTGATATGTAAAGTATGCCCGTAGTTTAGTTTGAGATTCCGTTCCATATCCAGGAGCTTTTTCTCATCCCGGCTAATGGCCATGATTTTCATAGCTTCCGCGGTATCCAATCCCGCTATTAAATCGGGAACTATTACCGCTTCCACTCCCGCTAGCTGCGAGTAAAGCCGGCCTTCCTCTGACAGCGACTCCATCACCAATTGATCGTGATAATAGCTATGACAGTGAACCCCGGCGGATTTAAAGAAATATATAACCTCCCGGGCCAGTACTTTAGGGACCGGTTTACAGTATAAGACCTCACCGGATAAGGAGTTTTTCACCCAGGCGCCCTGATAGGTAATCAGCGGCACATCGATTTCTAAATGCTCTGCATAGGGCAACGCTGACCGGTACATGCGCCCGGTCGAAATGGTGACCATTACCCCGCGTTGACGGACTTCCTGGATAACCTCTACACAATTTGCCGAAATTTTCAGGCCGGAATCAAGCAAGGTATCATCCA
>CAZYJA010000172.1:0-6342 GCA_964647245.1 uncultured Syntrophomonas sp.
GAGGGGCAGATAGACGAAAATAGATAGTGGATAGTGGATAGTGGATAGTGGATAAGGGATAGTATCTTTACGTAATTGATCGGTAGGATGATTGGGTTTTCATTTTCCTTTTAGGCTTAATAACCGACATTTAGTCTTAATGATTCCCAACTATCCCCTATCCACTGTACACTATACACTAACTAGTGGGAGGGAAAATTGTGCGTATGGGGACCGGATATGATGTGCATCGTCTGCTAGAGGGCCGCAAATTAGTGCTGGGGGGAGTAGAAATACCGTTTGCCAAAGGCCTCCTGGGTCATTCGGATGCGGATGTTCTGGTGCATGCCATTTGTGATGCTCTTTTGGGTGCCGCCGCCCTGGGGGATATAGGCCAGCACTTTCCTGATACGGCCCATGAATATAAGAACATTGACAGTCTGATTCTGCTGGGGCGGGTGGGGCAGTTATTGCAGGAAGAGGGCCTGGTTATTATTAACATTGATAGCACTATAGTTGCGGAAAGGCCCAAGCTGGCGAGTCATCTGCCGGCCATGGCCGTAAATATTGCCTTAACCCTGGGGATAGATGCGGGCCAGGTAAGCGTAAAGGCCACTACTACGGAAGGTTTGGGATTTGAAGGCCGGGGCGAAGGAATATCCGCCCAGGCGATAGCCTCCCTGGAGTACCAATAAATATCTGATCTGATACTAATTACCCCCTGAAAGAGGCAGACTAAATAAAAAAAGCAGGGGGTAATTTTTTATGCGCAGGATAACGATTACATTAATGATTCTGGCGGTATTTATGACCGCGTGGATTTATCGGGAACAAGTGGCCAGTACGGGTGCGCTGGTTAAGAGTGGTGAGGCAGTTATTAGTCTGGGGCAGGATTTGACCGAGGCTCAGAAAAACCAGGTAATAAGTTATTTTGAGTCCCAGGTTAATTTAGACCAGGTGCGCTATATCAGAATTAGCAATCAGGAAGAACGCAAATACCTGGAGGGTAGAATTGCCGATAGTGTGATCGGAACCCGGGCGATTTCTTGTGCATTGGTTACCGGTGCCGCTAAAGGTCAGGGAATTGCTATTGAAACTCACAATATCAACGGAGTGACACCTTTCATGTATGCCAATGCGGCTAATACGGCGGGAATTGAAGATGTACGGATTTTCGTTGATGCCCCTTTTGAGGTGTCGGGTACCGCCGCCTTGACCGGAATTATTAAGGCTTTTGAGGTAGCGAGCGGTAAATCTTTGAATGAAAATGCTAAAGCGACGGCCAATGAGGAGATCGCTGAATCATCCAAACTGGGAGAGAAAATCGGGCCAGATAAAGCCGGCCGGGTTATTTATGAAATAAAAAAACAGGTGGTAGAGAAGAAGGTCACTGATCCGGCCGAGATCAGGCGAATCATTGTGCAGGTTAGCGCTGATTTAAATATTACTCTGGCGGAAGAGGATATTAAGCGGATTATAGCGTTGATGCAAAACTTAAATAAGGTAAACCTTAATATAACTCAGTTGAATGAACAGATAGATAAGCTCCAAAAAGGGATAGAGGAGGTTCGCACCCAGACCGATCAGGCCCAGACCTTTTTGCAGAAGCTGGTCAAGCTCATCAGGGATTTCTGGCAGGGTTTGACGGGGGTTATTGCCAAATAAAGAACCGGGTGTGAGAATGCGATTAGGCATGAACGCCATATTGGTCGGTTCCGCCATGAAGACAACGCCAAATCTGGGTAGAAACGTGTAGTCAGTAGGTTGAAGATAACGTTGCGAATAATAACCCTGACTTGACTACGGTGCGATATACCAGGCATAATTTAGCTGCAGGCAACAAATTTTACCAGGAACCCAGGAATAATCTGTCCATACTTTACCAAGAATATAAGAAGGGGAAAACGCTCACTAAATAAGGGAATGCTGGATCACCAATAAGGGTGCCCCCTGCGGGGACTCCTAATGTTCTCCGGCACAGGTGCCGGATCACCAATATGGTTGCCCCCTGCGGGGACTCCTAATGTTCTCCGGCACAGGTGCCGGATCACCAATATGGTTGCCCCCTGCGGGGACGCCTGATGTTCCCCGGCACAAGCCGGATCACCAATATGGTTGGGGGATTATGATGTGAAGATTGCACTTTTAGCACCGATTGCCTGGCGGACTCCTCCCCGGCATTATGGCCCATGGGAAACCATCGTTTCACTGTTGGCCGAGGGCCTGGTCAAACAGGGGATGGAGGTTACCCTGTTTGCCACCGGTGACTCGCAGACCAGTGCCCGATTGGAATCAGTATGCCCGGGACCTTACGAAGAAAATCGGGATATGGATGCCAAGGTATGGGAGTGTTTGCATATTGCGCATCTATTCGAGCAGGCGGACCAGTTTGACATTATCCATAATAATTATGACTTTTTGCCGCTTTCCTATAGCCGTCTGGTAAAAACACCAATGGTAACTACTATCCATGGCTTTTCCAGTCCCAGAATTTTACCCGTCTATAAGGCTTATAACCAAAATAATCATTATGTTTCTATCAGCGAAGCGGACCGCCACCCGGATTTGAACTACCAGGCTACGGTTTACCATGGGATTGACCTGGATCTATTCAGCCTGAACGAAGCGCCAGGTGAATATCTGCTTTATTTCGGGCGTATTCATCCGGACAAAGGAGCCTATGAGGCGATCCAGATTGCCCGCAAGTTTGGCATGAAGCTCTTTATGGCCGGGATCATTCAAGATGAAGCCTATTATCAGGCCCAGGTTGCGCCCTATATTGATGAGCATAACATCATATATGTTGGTGCGGTCGGGCCTGCCCGCAGAAATGAGCTGCTCCAGGGGGCCTACGCACTATTGCACCCGATCTATTTCCAGGAGCCATTTGGGCTCAGCGTGGTCGAATCTATGGCCTGCGGTACCCCGGTAATTGCGTTTGACCGGGGCTCTATGCCGGAGGTTATCAATGAAGGCCGGACCGGCTTTCTGGTCAATAACATTGATGAGGCGGTTGACAAATTGCGGGCCATCCCGACCTTGGAACGCAGTCAATGCCGCCGCTGGGTGCATGAACGTTTTAGCAAGGAACGCATGGTAGCTGACTATATTTCGGTTTATCATAAGATATTAGAGAAGACTGTGGTATAGTGGTTTAGAGCAGGAGACAACTTGCGAGCCAATAGCTAGAGGTGCTATAATTACCCAGTAAATGAGGGAGGGGAAAACATGAAAAAATGCAAGGTCAGGTTCGCGCCAAGCCCTACTGGTCCCTTACATATAGGAGGAGCTCGGTCGGCTCTGTTTAATTACCTGTTTGCCGGCCATCAGAATGGTGAGATGGTCATGCGGATAGAAGACACCGATCAAGATCGGTCCCGAAGAGAGTATGAAGATGAAATAATTGAGTCCCTCCAATGGCTAGGAATTACCTGGACCGAAGGGGTTGCCCAGGGGGGTGACAACGGTCCCTATCGCCAGATGGAACGTTTGGAAATATATCAGCAGTATGTACAAGAATTGTTGGATAACGGCAAAGCTTATTATTGTTTTTGCACCCAGGAAGAGCTGGAAATGGAGCGGCAAGAACAACTGGCTATGGGCAAAATGCAGCGTTATTCCGGAAAATGCTGCGCCTTGAGTGACCAGGAGATCAAAGAGCGCCTGGAGGCCGGAATTAAACCCAGTGTACGGTTTCGAGTTCCACAGCATCAAGTATATGTGGTAGATGATTTAGTACGGGGTAAGGTGAGCTTTGAAAGTGACAATAGCGGCGACTTTATCATTGCCAAATCAGACGGGATTCCGGTGTATAACTTTGCAGTGGTCATAGATGACGTACTGATGGGGATCACCCATGTAGTCAGGGCGGAGGAACATCTATCCAATACTCCCCGGCAAATAATGATTTATGAAGCCCTGAATTTTCCCCGCCCCGAGTTTGCCCATATCTCTTTGATATTAGGCAGCGACCGGCAGAAGATGAGCAAGCGCCATGGGGCTACCTCCCTGGTGCAATATCGGGAATTAGGCTACTTGCCCGAAGCACTTTTTAACTTTCTGGCCCTCTTGGGCTGGTCACCTCCGGGCCAGGAAGAGATACTTAGCTCCGAGGAACTGGTAAAGAGCTTCACTTTGGATCGAGTAGCCAAGAGTCCAGCCGTATTCGATCTGGATAAGCTAAACTGGGTGAACCAGCAATACCTGAAGAAAAAGTCCGCCGCAGAGCTGGCGGAGTTGTTGAAGCCTTACCTGATGGCATCAGAATATGCTAGGGATATAGAGGGTCTGGATGATTTCCGCTATGGATTACTGGTAGAAGCAGTGCGGGACCATCTGGTCTGCTTATCCGATGTAACCCAGTATATGAATATATTTTTCCGGGAAGCTGATTATGGGGAGGAAGCTTGGCAGGCCTTAAAGGAAGAGGGAGTTATAACCGTCCTGCAGCAATTTCGCGATGATTTACCCCAATTTTCGGAGCCGGGAGAGGCCAAAGACTTCATCAAAGCTATGGTGAAGAAGCTCAAATTAAAACCTAAGAATGTTTATATGCCCCTGCGCAGCGCTTTAAGTGGGCAAACTCATGGGCCAGAACTTCCCTTCCTCCTGTTGATATGGGGCCGGGAGGAATGTTTACGACGTATCGACAACGCTATTGCTGAATTAACAATGGTGACGGATTAATTTATATGCTAGAATTAATTCCAACAACATATACTTAATCGGTCAGAATAATTACGGCGAAAGCCTTAATTATAGACAGAGGTATCTAAGTCCTTAGGATATGATGCTGATGTTATGAGAATTGGCTTACTGGGGTGGGTAGTCCTTGATCGGACTATCCACCCTTATTTTTTTGCGGGATTGGGGGAATGATAGGATAAGTTGATAAATTGGGCAGGCTGCAGGGTTGGTTATTAAACTTTACGACCAAGAGATACCAGACTATGACAACCGGGCATATTGGCTGAACCAGAGCAGGCTAAGTCAAGGATTCGACTAATATTTAAGAGGTGAGAAAGATGCATTATTGGCTGTCAATATCGATATTCTTATTGGTATATGTATTTATTATGAGTGAAAAAATTCACCGAACCATTGTTTCCATAGTAGGAGCTGCCATTGTTATTGCCCTGGGCGTAATAACTCAGGAAAAAGCCTTTGAACACATTGATTTTAATACTATTGGTCTGCTTATAGGTATGATGATCATGGTGGGTATTACCAGACACAGTGGAGTTTTCGAGTACCTGGCAATTAAGTCAGCCAAGCTGGCTGGCGGCAAGCCTCTGGCCATAATGGCTACCCTAGCTTTAGTCACGGCTCTGGCCTCAGCTTTGCTCGACAATGTTACCACCGTTTTATTGATAGTGCCGGTCACATATGCGCTTACGGACCGCTTAAATATTTCGCCTATTCCATTTCTATTTACCGAAATTCTTGCTTCTAATATCGGAGGGACCGCCACTCTTATTGGTGATCCACCTAATATAATGATTGGAAGTGCAACTGGACTAGGTTTTATGGATTTCCTGGCCAATATGGCCCTGCCCGCAGCAGTAATATTAGTTATTACGATTGCAATACTGGTGTTTTACTACCGTAAACAGCTTGATACTACCGAAGAACGTATTCAGAGTCTCCTTCAACTTAATGAGAAGGAATTCATTAAGGATTGGCGTTTACTTAAACAATCTCTGGCCGTTTTGGGGTTAACCATGTTGGGCTTCCTAACGCATCAAACCCTTCACCTCGAATCAGCCACAATAGCCTTGCTGGGAGCAGGGTTATTAATGTTGATAACCAATGAGCATCCGGAAGAGGTTTTATTAAATGTTGAATGGCCAACGATATTCTTCTTCGCCGGATTATTTGTATTAGTCGGCGGGCTGGTTGAAACGGGGGTTATTGAACAAATTGCCAAGCAAGCGCTGCTAATTACGGATGGCAACCTGGTTCAAACTGGCTTGCTGGTCTTATGGTTGTCGGCCATTGCTTCAGCTTTCGTGGACAATATACCCTTTGTAGCTACCATGATTCCCCTTCTACAAACGATGGGACAGCTTTCCAGCATGCCGATGGAACCTACCTGGTGGGCACTGGCATTGGGAGCATGTCTGGGCGGCAACGGAAGCCTGATCGGAGCCTCGGCGAATGTAATCGTGGCCGGTATAGCAGAACGCCACGGGACTCCCATTGGGTTCATCGGCTTCCTAAAAGTGGGTTTCCCTTTAATGATATTGTCTATTGTAATAGCAACCATATACATGTACTTATTCTTTTGGATGTGATCGAAAAAATAACCGGTTGGGGTGATTCGCCTGGAGAGAGCCTCTTATATGGGGGCAAATCGATCAAAAG
>CAZYJA010000173.1:0-385 GCA_964647245.1 uncultured Syntrophomonas sp.
GGTGAGATCCGAAGCGATTTACCCCTCGATATACTGGTTGCTTTGTTTGAATTCGCATTTATTGAAGTAGCGCAGGAGTTTTACATGCAGCCGGATTCCTTCAATGCCCGTAATACTATTGACAGCTGCGTGGATCTCTTCATATATGGCGCCAAACATGAAGAAAAATAGGAGAGGATTAAGATGCTAAGTATAAAAGCTAGGCTGGTCATGTTCTTGCTGCAAAACCGTAATCTATTGCGCTTACGCCCGAAAAGGGAAAGAATTGATTGGAATAAATATGAGTCCATACTCCGTTTTCGCCAGGAGGTTGAGGACGGTGCTGGGAAGTTCGGTAAGCTGCCGGCGGGGATAGAGTTATCGTCACTCACCATAGGCGACATCC
>CAZYJA010000173.1:395-6310 GCA_964647245.1 uncultured Syntrophomonas sp.
GCGAAAAAGGACCCAGTGATACTGTATTTTCATGGTGGCGGCTATGTGTCGGGTACCATCAAGGCTCACCAAGCCGTTGTGGCGAAGTTTGTTAAAGGTAGTGGAATAGGGGCCTTGCTGTTTGAATATCGTTTGGCGCCTGAACATCCTTTTCCCGCCGCGCTGGAGGATGCTATTACGACATATCGCTGGTTACTGGATCAGGGTGTAAGGCCTTCTCACATCGTATTTGTCGGAGATTCGGCGGGTGGTGGTTTGGTGCTGGCTACCTTACTGGCCCTGCGGGATCAAGATATTCCTCGGCCGGCAGCAGCAGTGGCGTACTCTCCTGTTACCGATCAAAAATGTACCGGCGAATCCTACCGAACTAATGTTAAGAAATGTCTTGCCCCGGTGGGGATGGGGCTAGCTTGCGGTAAACATTATGCCGGTGATAATGACCTGAGCTTACCGTATATATCCCCCCTTTATGGGGATCTGCAGGGGCTTCCACCCTTACTTATATATGTGGGCGGAGATGAAACTCTGCGCGATGATTCAGTACGATTTGCAGAAAAGGCCCATGCAGCCGGTGTGGAGGTCAGATTGAACATTGGCGAGGGCCTGTTTCATTGCTATCCTGCCGTCGCTCCCCTTTTTCCGGAGGCACAGCAAGCCATGGATGATATTTGTGCTTTTATTAGTAATCACATCGGAAATCAGGCTGAGTAATTAAGATACGTCCTTTATATTGGGGATGAAGGTATGGGATACCATATTATGAATTGCCGGCAACTTGGTAAATTAGATCGATATATCATGCAGAGAATTTATGACTTAATAAGGATAGGATTTTATTAACCATTATGCAGTGATTGCTAATCATATAATTACGATTTTATGACTCTATATGATTAAGAATTTCATTAACCATTGTGCAACCTTATTGCCAATAATATAATTACGCGGTAAGCTTTGTAGCAGGAATTTTATAGAAGCTGATAATGATATATTGAGTTCAAGCAGGTAATAATGCACAGGAGGTTAGAAAAATGCAGAATACGGCGCTGGATTTGCACCAATTAATATTTTATCGAAATATATTAGAGGATTCAGTTATAAAGGGACTGCAGCAGGTTCTTAATTTGTTGCAGTCCCAATCACCGGTGCCCCGCCAGGAGCTCGAGGAAGCCTATTATACAATGCTAAATAATTTGTTCCAAGCCGGGGAGCATTTGCTGGGGGGAGATGTCGTGAAAAAACACCTCCTGCAGTTAATATTCGAAGCTGAAAACGTATTCAGCCTGGGCTGCGAGCAGGCCGGTATATCTGTAAATGAAAACCTGCTCAGGTTGGCTGCCCATGATCTGGAGATTCTGCAGCGTTTATTTAATTTTGATTGGCAGCCGGTACACGAGCAGTTTGGTATGGGCAATATTTTTACCGAAACAGCTATTAATAGGCTAAATACGGATCTTTACCAACATCATTACTATAAAAAACTTACCCAACTGGAAGCTATAATGGCAAATAATGCTCCGTTGCCGGCCAAGCTAACGTCTCTAGCCGGCTTCTATCATCAATACGGCTGCGGCAAGTTGGCCAGGCACCTGGCCTTTCGCTGGGAAAATGGGCTGATCGGAATTGATAAGTTCGACCCGATTACCTTTAATGATCTGGTGGGTTATACTCATCAAAAAGAAACATTGATGGCCAATACCCTAGCTTTTGTGGAGGGCAAACCGGCCAATAACGTCTTACTATATGGAGAAAAAGGCTGCGGCAAATCCTCTTCGGTCAAAGCTTTATTAAATCTCTTGGCTGATGAAGGCTTGCGCATGGTGGAGCTCACCAAAAGTCAACTGGGGGAATTTAATCAGGTTGTACATAACATACGGAATCGATGTCACCGTTACATTATATTTATAGATGATCTTTCCTTTGACGATTTTGAAGTGGAATACAAATATATCAAGTCCAGCTTTGAAGGCACTTTGGAAGCCACTGCCGGCAATGTATTAATCTATGCCACCTCCAATCGTCGGCATTTAATTAAAGAAAACTGGAGTGATCGAAAGCGCACCGAAGAAGAGGTGCATATTTCGGACAGCCATCAGGAAAAGCTTTCCTTTGCGGACCGTTTTGGGATTACTATCAGTTACTACTCCCCCGATCAGGTAGAGTATTTACGTATCGTGGATAAATTAGCCCAGGAGAAGGGGATTGATATGCCGCTGGAGGAGCTGCATAGGCAGGCCCGGCGGTGGGAAATAGGTCATCATGGCCGCTCCGGGAGAACCGCCCAGCAGTTTATCACCTTTTTATTGGGACAACAACCAGAGTAAGCATGTAATAATCAGTATAGCAATTCATTTATACAACCAGATGTTAATAATATCTTAGGAAGCATAAATATTACTGATAGCTCAAGTAATTCTAATGAACTTTGTTTCAAGGGAGAAAGAATTGTAAACCGTGAGTAATACCGAAGTAAAGTGAAACCCAGGCAGGACCTTTGCAAATCCAGTTAAATTCAGCCGGAGTAATAATAGGGGCGGCCCGCAGTGCTAAACTAAATGGCGCCCAAGAGGCCAGTTCTCTTGGGCGCCATTTCAAGTAATCTATATATTACAACTTTATTTTCCGCTAGGCTATTGGGAAAGACTTGTAATCGCTTTCTTGGCCCATTCTGAATCCTTCAGCATGGCTCGGCCCACCCCGATAAGGTCAGCTTTGCCTTCTGCCAGTAATTTCTCGGCTGCCTGCGCCTCGGTTACTCCGCCCGTAAGGATTACCGGAATAGATACTACCTTTTTTATCGCCTCGGAAAGCGGTGCAAAAAAGCCCTGTCCACTGAGCCCCGGTACTATATAACCAACAAATCCTCCAGATATATCCAAAATATCAACCCCCGTTTTTTCAAACTCGCGGGCCGCCACCTGGCTATCGGCAATAGTCGTCCCCCCATCGGTAAAGTCAGAGGCGCCCAAGCGCAATAGCACCGGAAAATCTTTACCGGCAGCACTACGAACCGCCTGGATAACTTCCAGGTGCAGGCGGAACCGGTTCTGCAAGCTTCCGCCATATTCATCGGAACGCTTATTGGTAAGGGGAGATGAGAATTGGTGGAGCAGGTATCCATGGGCGGCGTGTATTTCCACCCCATCGAAACCAGCCTTTTTAACCCGCAGGGCCGCATCACCAAAGGCTTGGACAATACGGGCAATTTCGGTTTGGGTAAGCTCCCGGGGAATGTCCTCTTGGCGCGGGTGGGTCACTGCCGATGGACCCGCTGGAGTTGTGCCGATAACTTCATCACTGGTCCTGGAGCCGGCATGGTTTATTTGCATTATGGCCTTGGAGCCATTACGATGAATAACCGCGGCCAATTGCTTCAGACCATCAATTACACTATCATCCGCAACTGACAGCTGATTTTTACTGGCCTGACCTGCCGGAGCCACGAAACTGTGTTCGATGATTATCAAGGAAATATAACCACCCCGGGACTTTTTCTCATAATAATCGAGCATTGCCTGACTGACCTTACCATCTGATTCGGCCTTGGCAGTAGCCATAGGCGGCATAATCAATCGATTAGTCAGGGTCATGGAATTTACTTGCAGTGGATTTAGTAAAAGTGCCATTTAGAAACCTCCTTAATTAATATTTTTAGAGCGTTTAAATTACATTGAACTAGATACCTGACGGTTGAAATAGGTGTTTCTACATCCAGTTTCTTTGACTAAAAATGTGGTGGCGAGGCCGATTCCATTTAAAACCAAACAGATCAAAAAACCTCTTCTAAATAGATCTACTCCAGTAAGTATGCCACTGTAGTTATCCAAGATAATCCCCACCAAAATTGGCACGATAGCTCCACCTAAAAATGAACCCAAATTAATAAACGATATCGCCATACCTAAATATCGGGGATCATTAACTTCTTTACATATGGCCAGGGTCAAGGAATAAACGGAAGTCGAAAATCCAATGCCAATACAAACGATGGCTAGCAGGGGCGGAGATAAGTGAGCCCCGTTGAAATAAAACATAACAAACCACAGGATGTTAATCAAGCCGCCAAAAAAGAGTAAGGGGGCTTTGCGACTTTTCAATTTATCCGAAATAAATCCTATAACTAAATATCCCAATGCCATGCCCAGGGAAAATAAAGTAATATACTTGGCAGCCGTTACATTATCCATATTATATACGGTTCTAATGTAACTGACCCCCCAGATTCCGGCAAAACTAATATATGAAGCATAATAAGTCGTCATAATAATAAACATCCGCCAGGTTTCGATGCTCTTGCAAACGCTTGATAGACCTTCTTTCAGGCTTATCCGGCCAGACCCGACCGTTAGGTCACCTGTTTCTTCCGGGCTGGCAATCGCAGGATAGCCCATATCCTGGGGCTTGTTCCTTACCAATATATAGGTGGTCACTGCCAACGCCAATGACAATCCGCTAAGGAATAAAAAGGTGGCCTGGAAGGAAAAGGCCATCACCAAAAGAGCCAAGGGAGCACCCGCCAAGACCCCCGCCAAATTGCCAAAGAAGCCCGTTAGGCCTAGCATGGAAGCAAACTCGCCCTCCTTGAACCATTGGCTGATTATTTTCACAATACTTACATAGACCACCGAAACTCCCAAGCCAATTAAAAACCTACCTGCACATACCCCGACAACTGTATGGGACAATGCAAACATCAAGGTTCCGGTAGTGGTCACCAACCCTCCTACGGCTACTACGATCCTGGGCCCTAAAGTATCGGCCATAATTCCGGTAGGGAGTTGCATGATGAGATAGGCATAGAAATACATGGCACCCAAAGTAGCAAACGATGCGGCTGACATAGCAAATCTACTCATTATTTCATCTTGCAGAGTACCCAGTGACATGCGGTGAAAAAATACCAATATATATACTGCGATAAGACAGCTAAATACTACCCATCGATAATTCATGGCTTTGTTTATAGGCATAGCTCTTACCCTTTCTGTGCTGCTTAGACTCCAATTTCGCTTGCTGCTGTAATATTCTTGCCTAGCATCAGGCCTTATTAATTTCCAGGTTTCTTACGCTAAGCACCATATCATAAAAAATATTATATTGAATTACCGGTAGGTCGCGCCCAGTACCAAACTTATATGATTCGTCCTGGGCAAATACTATTTGGGCCAAGCCAGGCTCTAAGCTCTCCAGGTCTTAAGGAGGGCTCTGGATGCACTCTCGATATCCTCACTGCCCAGAATGGCGGAGATTATAGATAAGCCATCTATTCCCGTCGTTTTTATTTCTTCGATATTATTTAATCCTATACCACCGATACCCACAACTGGAATAGATACCTGTTGTTTTATTCTCTTCAGCTCCTCAATGCCAATAGCTGCGCCTATATCTGCTTTGCTGGCGGTTGGATAAACGGCGCCCGCCCCCAGATAATCAGCCCCCTTGCTTTGCCCAAAGACCGCCTGCTCCACATTGGCCACTGAGTATCCCAGTATCTTATGGCTCCCCAGCATCCGGCGGGCAAATTCTAATGGCAAGTCATCCTGGCCAATATGGAGGCCATCCGCATCGGCAGCCAGAGCAATATCCAGCCGATCATTGACAATCAAAGGAATGCCATGGGAGTTGACCAGCTTCTTCAGCTTGACCGCTACATTGTAAAAATCCAGACTGGATATATCCTTTTCCCTTAGCTGAACCAGGGTTACTCCGCCTTTTATGGCATCCTCCACTGCTTGATAGAGATCTCTGCCCTTAAGTATACTCCGATCGGTTACTAAATAAAGGCTATAATCTATAAGCATTTGATTTTTCCCCCTTGCAAAACATCAGCTTCGGTCAGATTATACAGGGTGTCAAAGAGCTTAAGCCGAAAACTTCCCGGCAATGCCTGGGGCAAGGTGCTGGCAGCTATTTCT
>CAZYJA010000174.1:0-6298 GCA_964647245.1 uncultured Syntrophomonas sp.
GTCCGAGATTTTGAAAACCTGGGCTATAAGATTGGCTGGAATGACACAACCCGAACGGTATCTATAGAAAAATAGAGGAATAAATATCCTTGGCGGAGATCCTACCAGAGCGATAATAAAATGCCGATATAATTAACACCATCGGAAGGCCCGGGATTGAGGCGTAGAATACGTCGGATTGAACGGACCTTCCGATTTTGCTTGGTCAAGTCCTCTGGGGGACAGCCTGAACAGGGGTGGCTTGGGTATTATCATTCTACGGTCTTTTGACTAATTAGCTATCAGCTTCTTTTTTCCAAAGGGGCGTAACCGACCTTGAATTTACTCTTCAATCGGGAAGTAAGCTTCTTTGCATTTACTTCAAGTCCCTTGCTATTTTCATTTTTCCCACCGCATTAATACCACCACGCTTGCTACTTGCTAAAATGTATGGTTTTATGGAGCATGATATATTAAACTTATTGGCAGGTATTTGTGAATGACAGCGAGAATTCCATAAAGAGTGTAGATGAGAGGAGATAACCATGAAAAAGATTCTAGTCTATTGGCTAATTATCCTAAGCAGCCTGGCCCTGGTTGGCTGCAGCCAGGAGAAAACTCCCCCGGCACCTGAAAAGACCATAACCATCGGGGTTATGCCCGATGTTGAATCAATACCGTTTATTATAGCTGAGAAAAATGGCTATTTTAAGAATCAGGGTGTGCAGGTAAAAATCGAACATTTTAATAGCGCCAAAGACAGAGATAGTGCTCTGCAGAGCGGAAAATTGGACGGCGTAATAACCGATTTTCTAGCGGTAATTTTTGCCAATGAGGGCGGAATCAACCTGAAGATTGTCTCCAAAAATGATGGTAATATCGAACTCATGGCTGGAAAGACCTCCGGCATTAATTCAATTCAGGAGATCAAAGGGAAAAGCGTGGGCCTCTCCACCAACACCATAATGGAATATACCGCAGACAGAATGCTGGAGTCGGCCCAAATCAAACCCGAGGAAATTAAAAAGATGGCCATTCCCCCGCTGCCCACCCGCTTAGAGATGCTGCAGGGAGCCAAGATTGATACTGCCATCCTCCCGGAACCCTTAGCCGGCCTGGCGATAAAAAATGGGGCCAAAGTTTTAAGCAGTACTGACCAGCTGGGCAATAAGGCCGGGGCCATAGCTTTTACCGCTAAAAGCCTGCAAGAAAATCGGGACCAAATCAAAGCGGTTTTCAGAGCCTACAATGATGCGGTAGTCTATTTGCAAAAGGAACCTACAGCCAGTGACATTGATTTTATTATTAGGGCCCAAAGCTTTCCGGCCGAGCTAAAAGACACTCTGAAGCTGCCCCAATATACCAAAGCCGAACTACCCAATGAAAAAGTCTTTAATGATGTTGTCCAATGGCTAAAAGCCAAAGCTCTCATAAAAGGCAGCTATGAATATAAGGCTTTGGTAGATGAAAATGTTTTGAGGTAATAATTAGTGATTGAAGTAAAAGATCTGACCGTAAAATACCAGGCTAAAAATGAAGAGATGTTAGCTCTCGCCAAGGTAAATATTAATATCAACACTGGCGATATTTATACCTTTATAGGTCCATCCGGCTGCGGTAAATCAACCTTCCTATATGTATTATCCGGCATCCTTAAGGATTATGCAGGAACTGTATCCATAGACGGTCGAGCCATTAATCCCAAGGCCCAGCGTATAGGCTTGATACTACAAAACTATGGCCTTTTGCCTTGGAAAACTGTCTACCAGAATACCATGCTGGGAATAAAAATAAAGAACGGCTCGCCGAGTTTAGACGAATATAGCCACTACATTTTGCAGCAATTAGGCATTGAGAGCCTTATGGATAGATATCCCAAAGAACTCAGCGGCGGCCAGCAGCAGCGCGTGGCTATAGCCAGAGCTTTCATAATGAAGCCTGACCTCTTGCTAATGGATGAGCCCTTTTCCGCCCTGGACTCCATAACCCGAGAAGAAATGCAGGAACTGTTCCTAAACATCTGGAAAGAACATAGTGTGACCACGGTATTTATTACCCACAGCGTGGACGAGGCCCTCTATCTGGGCAGCAAAATCGTGGTTTTTTCACCCTCACCCGGGCGGATATTAACGGTCCTGGATAACCCCTGCTTTAAGCTGGATAATTTGAGATTTAGAGATGAATATTATGTTATGTCCATGAAGCTTAGGAAGATAGTGAGGGATGGTCAGGAAGATTAATGCTTGATGGGCTATCTGATGCACGCGCCTATTTTCTTCCTTACCGGCGGCAGGCGCACAATACCCGCATCATATATATTACCCCCCGCTATGTCCATACTTTTAATTCGCTACAATCTCTATGTAAAGGATGATCAAGGTGCTGGCAAAAGATAAGTGGCAAGGACTTCTGTACAGTCTGGCCGTGGTTTTGGTCTTCTGGTATGCAGTGTCCCTGCTATTCAAAATTCCCATCATACCATCGCCATTGGCGGTGTTTGGAAATATCATGGAAATATTCAAGACTAAAATAGAGATACATGCTATCTATAGTTTGGGCCGCATTCTGGGTGGAATAGCTCTTTCCATTCTAGTTGGGGTGCCTTTAGGCTTTCTGATGGGCTATTTTGAAAAGGCCGATAAACTCCTGTCCCCCCTGATTTATTTCACCTATCCGGTACCCAAGTTAGCCCTCTTGCCGATAATAATGCTCTTATTCGGCTTAGGCGAAGTCTCGAAGCTGATAATGATCGTACTCATAATAGTTTTTCAGATCATCATAACCTCCCGGGATGCCGTCAGAGCCATCCCCCCGGAAACCTTCCGCTCCCTGCAATCCCTGGGGGCCAGCCAGCTGCAAATGTTCACCGAAATAATCGTTCCCGCGTCCCTCTCCGAGGTTTTAACAGCCACCCGCCTGGCTCTGGGCACAGCAGTATCTATACTATTTTTTACGGAGACCTTTGGGACCGAATATGGCATGGGATATTTCATCATGGATTCCTGGATGCGGGTTAATTATCTGGATATGTATGCGGGGATTGTGATACTTAGCTTCATGGGATTCTGTATATTTACGGCCATAGATGTGGCTGAGGGTTATATTTGTTCGTGGCGGTAGGTAAGATAGGCTCTAGAGTAGATGAATTAAAAACCCGATTTATTGAAAGTTTTTTATATGCCCCTCGTAAAACTATTAAAGAAAAATGAGAGGCAGGATTAAAACATGAAAAAGTTTGTTTGTTATCTATTGCTAGCGATGTGCCTATTGTTTCCGACCGGAACGGCCAGCGCTGAACTACTGTCGGGGCAGTTTGTTGATATCCAGGGGCATTGGGCCCAAAGCGAAATCGAGGCTGCCTATAAGCAAGGTTTAATGCAGGGTACCGGAACAAATGAGTCTGGCGCAGAAATATTTTCACCAGAAGCAAACGCAAGCCGTTTCCAGCTGGCAGCTGTTTTAGAGCGGGCTTTTGATTTTGATTATGGAAATATACAGTTTATAAAAGAGCCAAAGGCCAGCGACTATTTTTATGATTTGGAAGACGCAGCATGGTATAGCGATGCAGTAACTCGGGGAGCCATTAACCACATCTTTACTCAGATGGACGAATTAAAGGGGGAAGAAACGATCAGCCGGATTGAGTTAGCCCGAAGTATTTATAATGCTTTTCAGGCCAAAGGTATTAATGTACCCATGATTATGCTAATGCCCTTGTATGATGATGCTGCTGATCTTACTCAGGAAGATACTAATGCCATGGTATTTGTCAGTAATACCGGAATTATGAAGGGAAGCGATAATCTTTTCCGTCCTTATGATGCCATTAAGCGGGCCGAGTTGGCCCGGGTTTTGAATCAGTGTGTAAAACTGATCGAGATGAATCCGGTAAAGGCCAACCCAACTCCGGGCATAAAACTGGAGTGTAAAGAAGTAAAAAGTGAATCCCAACTTCTAAATACCGACCTTAATATTCCTGTAATAAGCGGTCTGCAGAATGAGCAGGTACAAACCAGATTGAACCAATTCCTGGCCAATGACGCCCAACAGCGCCAGGAAGCTATGACCAAAGAAGCTCAACTTAATTCTGATTTTATTCTAACCGCGCCTTACCACACCTATGTAATTGTAAGCCGGTTTAATGAATACTATGTAACTGAGGATATATTAAGTTTCTATGTGGATTATTATACCTATACCGGCGGTGCCCATGGTATGACCGACCGGGTGGCTTATAATTTTGATTTAAATACCGGAGAGGAACTGGCCTTAAGTGATCTATTTGCTCCCGACATTAATTATTCGGCAATGATTAATGAAAGGGTGCAGGCTGCAATTGACCTTAACCCGGAAACATATTTTGAGGGGGAATTTGGGTTTAAGAGCATAAGTGAGGATCAGCGTTTTTACCTGGCGAATGGGAACCTTATCGTATACTTTTTGCAATATGAGATTGCTCCCTATGCAGCAGGTATAAGGACATTTTCTGTTCCCTTCTATTTCCACGAACAGCCCTCGGATAACAGTGATGAAACCGCAGTGGTAAAACTGGTAACAGAATTCGGTCAAAAATTAAAAAATGTCTCATTATTAGCTCCTGAAGATATAGTAAAAGGTAGCATAGAGGAAAACTACAATGGTTTAGTATCCTCTGCACTTCTGGCAGAATGGCAAAATGATCTTCAAAATGTCCCGGGGAGGGTGACTTCAAGTCCCTGGCCGGAGCGTATAGATATTACTGGCATAGAGAAACTTTCAGATTCCCGGTATGAGATTAAGGGTGAAATTATAAAAATGACCAGCGTGGAGATGGTAAACGGTGGTGTAGCCAGCAAGAAGCCTATTACTCTGGAAGCAGAAAAAATTGATAATCGCTGGCTTATTACTTCGTATCAGAATGACGATATAACAGCATACAGAAATGGGGAATCATGAAGAAGTAGAAAAAATATTAGAAAATGATCCGCTAATAGCTTTTTAGATAGGCCAGTAAATGTAATGGTTGATGACTAATTAAAGCAGAGAACAAATACTTTCCACTGAGCTCTGTTATTACTGTTGAAATTTTGGCATATTTCTGTAACATGCTAAAGATAATTAAAACCGGCTGAAATAGGTTACATCGGTTACATCGGGACGTTCATAACGTAACAAATGAACCCCGGTGTAACCCAGAGGAGCCCCAGCGATCTTGCCATTTCGTCTGCTGGGATGTTACTTTCTGCTGGACGCAAATCATCTGTCTCCTCGATTTTTACACATTTCGGGACTCTATCCTTCAACCTTTCGGCTTTCGGCATTCGGCCCACTGCCTCGCTTACCTACTCTTAAACACACCTGTTGCCAAATGCGCTCCAAGGCTAGCTACGAAGTCATTGACTAGTCCTTCCTCGGCGGGATTCCCACCCGCTTTATGTCACGACCTTGCTCGGTCGCTCACGTCCCGGTGTGTCCCCCTTGGTCTCAAGTCTTTTTCGATAATTAAGTAAAATGGAATACTGACCAGATCCAATCGCAACCTTAAGATTTGTCCGCCCCTTCATAAGTAATGTCAAACAGGCCGTCCGGGTGGTAGGTCCCGGACAATACTTTTCTGATTCGCTCTACTCTAACCGCGTTTTCCCGTGGGTGGTCTTTTACGTTTAACTGCTCGGGTGCAATCAAGCAGGCAATCAAGGCAATATATTCATCTTCTTCCAACTCCTTTACATCCTTGTTATAATAATACATTGCCGCGTCTTTCAGCCCATAGGTTTTATTGCCAAAGTACATTAGATTAATATACAGGTCTAGCTGCCTTTCTTTTGATACCAGTGGTTCAAGGGCAAACCTGGCGCAAAGCGTCTGCTTAATTTTTAATATCCCCTGTTGAAAGTCTTTAAAATAAAATCGCTTAGCCAATCCCTGGGTTATAGTAGTCCAGCCTGCACCTGGAGTTTTAAAGTCGACCCCGTTATGAGTGTAGAAGTTGGGGTCCTCAATCTTAAGCAAAATTTCAAGCTGCCGCGGTGATAATTCCCCGGCTGACATCTCGATTTGACCCGAGTTATAATAGTAATCTACGGCCTCCAAAGTATGGCTACGTGCAATTCCCACCTCAACCGTATAATATACAAAAATAAGTGCAATAACCAAAGCGGCCCAAAATGAGTTCCTTTTAACCCGTATCTTTTCCATAAAACTCCACTCTCCAACATTGATCACTTAAAGGCCCGAGACCGGTTCGTGCGCTCTCTTGCAGCGAAAGGTGATAGGGGACGTTCATAGTGTAACCGGATATTTGGCCGTTTGTTTCTATTATCGGTAACGGTAAAACCGT
>CAZYJA010000175.1:0-2402 GCA_964647245.1 uncultured Syntrophomonas sp.
TGCCGCGCAGAAGACGGAGGAGAAGTTCAAAGACGAGACCGACAAGGCGCTGGCCGACGTGGACCGCGTGGTGGAGATGGTGCCCGTGACCCGGTCCACCAGCTCGGGCACCTGGGTGGCGATGCAAAAGGCCAGGTCGGCGGCTTCGGAGGGGGTGGCGGCGTATTCGATTTTGGTGTTTTTTCTTTCGTCCAAATAGCAGCCTTCATGGGCGATGCCTTTGATTTTTCCGGCCCAACCTCCGGAGGTCTCCAGGATAACCAGTGGTTTTTTGTACATATAGGCAGCTGACAATTCTCCCAGGGTGCCGTTGCCGCCGCCTACCATGATGATCGCATCTGATGAATGCACCAGAATGAGACTTCGATAGTCAAAGCTAAGCCCAGTGGAAATCGGTATGTCGATATAATCATTGGCCAGGTCCAGATCGTCGCCCGGCAGGATGCCCACCACCAGGCCGCCGGCTTCCTGCGCGCCTTTGGACACTGCTTCCATAATGCCGGTGGTTCCGCCGGTCAGCAGAATGCCTCCGCGCTCGGCTATTTCTCGTCCCAGTTCTTCGGCTATTTCTATAAGTTCGGGCGAAATCTCGCCTGATTGCCCGATGACGCCTATTCGTTTCATCATAAAACCCTCTCTTTTAAACACAATATTGATTACTACTGCCTTATATTTTGCCGCAAAAGGGATCGTGCTGTCAAAATTGCAAATTAATTAATGGCATTTACTGGAGGAAGGATGAGATGTCGCATACGGGGGACGGACGAACAATGTTCGCCCCTACAGGGGAATATGGGATGTAGGGCGCAATGCATCCGGATTACTTATGTAGGGGCGCGCATTGCGCGTCCGCAGTGTTCTCCGGGTAGTTCCTTGCTCTCGAAAAACGAAGATGATAGTATATGGTAATAAACTACAAATGTAAGGAATGATGTGTTTGATTACCAGGGAAGTATTTCGGCAGTATGATATTCGGGGCAAGGTGCCGGATGAATTGGATGATGTGACCGTAGCGGGTATTGCCCAGGCTTTTGCCTCTTATGCTGCTGATAAGGGACGCAGTACCGTGATTGTGGGTCGGGATAACCGGATTTCGTCGCCCGGGTTTCGGGATATAGTAGTGAAGGCTTTGCTGGATTCGGGAATGGACGTAATTGACCTGGGGGAAGTGATTACCCCAATGTTTTATTTTGCGGCGCATCACCTGGGGTATGATGCCGGGGTTATGATCACCGCTAGCCACAATCCGGGGCGGGACAATGGTTTTAAATTATTGCTGGGCAGTTCTACCATTTATGGGGAAGAGATTCAGCGCCTGGCCACTATGGTGGAAAAAGGGGCGCGGATCACCGGCAAGCCCGGGGGTCAGCTGCGGATGGTTGATATTACGGAGGATTATGTGCGGGAGATTTTAGGCCGGGTTAAGCTGGGCAGCCGGCAGCTTAAGGTGGTAGTGGACTGTGGCAATGGCACCGCCGGTTTTATTGCGCCGCGGGTTTTGCGGGAGCTGGGCTGTGAGGTGGTGGAGCTATATTGTGATTCCGATCCGACCTTCCCCAACCATCATCCTGATCCGGTGAAGGCGGAAAACTGTGTGGACCTGGTCCGGGTGGTGCAGGCTGAGGGTGCCGATCTGGGCATTGGTTTTGACGGGGATGGTGATCGCATCGGGGTGGTTGATACCGAGGGCCGTAATATCTGGGGCGACATGCTGATGATTCTGTTTTGGAGGGAGATTCTGCTTAAGCACCCGGGAGTTGATTGCATTGTTGAGGTCAAATGCTCGCAGGCCTTAATCGACGAGATTGATCGTCTGGGCGGCAAGCCGATGATTTATAAGACGGGGCATTCTCTGATTAAGGCGAAGATGAAAGACCTGGGGGCGGTATTTACCGGGGAGATGTCCGGGCATATGTTCTTTGCCGATGAGTATTATGGCTATGACGATGCTATTTATGCGGCCGCGCGCTTGCTGAGGATTCTGTCCCATACGGATAAGAATCTGGTGGAGTTGCTGGCTGATGCGCCGAAATACTTCGCGACTCCGGAATTGCGAGTGAAGAGCACTGATGCGGCTAAGTTTGTGCTGGTAGAAAAGGTCCTGGCGCATTTCTCGGCCAAATATGAAGTGATTGATATAGATGGGGCCAGAATACTATTCCCGGGCGGATGGGGGCTGGTTCGGGCTTCAAATACCGGTCCGGAACTGATTGTACGCTGTGAAGGCAAGACGCCGGAGGATTTGGAACGGATTAAGGGCGAGCTGTTCACATTCCTGCAGGAACTGGGACTGAACATAGAATAGCCCGGTAAAACCGACGTGTTACGGGGACGGTCCTTTTTGTGGCACCTTAAATATTCATTATATATCTGGCTGTAGGCGTCTATTTCCTGTTTTAGGC
>CAZYJA010000175.1:2502-6274 GCA_964647245.1 uncultured Syntrophomonas sp.
CAGGGCTTCGGCAGCGGTTGCCAGCTCGGCTGCGCTATTGACATAGAATCCTTCGCGGCCATGGTTGATTATATTCAGGTTGCCGGGTACGGCGGTTAAAATACATGGTTTGCCGAGACTCATACACAAGCCAAGGGGACGTTTTGATTGCCATCCCATCCAAGTTCTAGGGGGATGGCAATCAAAACGTCCCCTTGGCTTGTTGGCTTGTTAACGTCCCCTTGGCCCGTCCCCCCCTTGCAGTTTTATTGCTATTATAGTATAACAATACCGCTGTACGAGGGATGCCATTTGTGGTAATATATAACATCATATCTTTATTTAGTAGATGGAGGATTATTATGCCATATATTCGACGCAAGTTAAATATATTGGGTATTATCACCCTGTATCAGAGTCCGGATGGACAATGGTTTTTTCGTATATTTAATGGCAGATACCACTCTTTTTTTGGATAACCGTTATATACCAGTCCCCATTGTCACCTTAAATATTCATTATATATCTGGCTGTAGGCGTCTATTTCCTGTTTTAGGCTAAATCTGGATTGAACCAGCTGCTGGGCATTTTCGCCCAGTTTTTTTATTTGGGCGGGATCGGCAAGCAGGGCTTCGGCAGCGGTTGCCAGCTCGGCTGCGCTATTGACATAGAATCCTTCGACACCGTGTTTGATGATATTCAGATTGCCGGGTACGGCGGTTAAAATACATGGTTTGCCGAGACTCATAGCTTCCAGGGCTCCCTGGGGCTGACCTTCGGAGGTTGAGGTATTTAGCACCACATCGCCCAGCGTAAGTATGCTGCGCATTTCGGCATGGGGAATCTCTCCCAGGTATTTGACCCAATCCCGGCCGTTCAGTAAGTCAATTATCCTGCGACAATAATGCTCTTCAATGGCTGCTCCTATGATTAACAGGCGAAGTTCGGGATGAGTGGGCTGCACCTGGCTCAAGGCCTGAATCGCCAGCTCTAGGTTTTTTACCGGGCGCAGTCCGCTGGGCAGAAGAAATACCACGTCGTCGGGCGACAATCCTAACTCGGCGCGAGTTCTTTCCGGGCCGGTTTCCAGGAATACTCCCTGGGGGATGGTAACCAGTTTATCACTTAGCTCCGGGTGCCTGACCCGTAAGTCCGCATTGAATTCGGCATTGAATACCACGATCTTATCTACCGCCTGCATGGCTTCCATAACCACATTTTGTTTTTCTCCCTGCAGGTCATAATGGATGTCGGTGCCGGTGGTAGTGAGCAGCATGGGCAGCTCGCGTATTTGCGGAACCTTTTTTATGACCTGGCCAAAATGGAGGGCGTGAAATCCGTGCACCAGGGCATATTGGGACTGATCCAGACTAAGCTGCAAACGCTGGTGCCAATTATTTTCCTCCAGGGACAAAACGTCAACCTTAAATCCCCGGGCTGACAGAAACATCTGGAGGCGGGCGGTGGTTTGACTGTTGCCGCGCTGGCTGCGGTGATAGGGCGTGATTAGTAGTACTCCTATATTTGGGTTTGAATCAACTGAAAGCACTCGCAGTAATCTCCTTTACCGGTCATGATGCCGCGGTAGCGGTTTAGGCCCTGAATGGCCTGGTCGTAGCGGATATGCTCGAGCTGGGATTTATGCATCTGCAAGGACTCCAGCTTTTGGGGCATAAAATCGCTGATGTCTTCACTATGAGCGACCGCCTGGAGCGGTGTCCAAATTTCATACCCCAGGATATGCTTGACACCCCATGGTGGTGCGCCTAATTCCTGAAACCAGGGACCAGCCGCCCGTCGGGCACCTTCAACTACCAGGCGGTGGGTTACCAGATGGTCAGGGACGTTATCTGCGCTATGAGGTACATATATCCGTGCGGGCTTTTTGGTTCTGATTATGGTGACGATAGAGTTCAGGTTTTCCGGGCTATATTCCAGGTAACCGTCGGGATTGCGCAAAAATGTGAGGTCAGTCACCCCCAGATGAGCGGCTGCCGACCGGGCTTCCCCTTCCCGTATCCGGATCAGTTGGTCGGCCCTGGTGGCAAGGCTGCCAGCCTCGCCGGATGTCATATATATTATGGAGACCTGATTCCCCGCCATTACCTGTTTGGCAATACTGCCGCCACATCCGATTACATCATCATCAGGATGAGGGGCAAACACCAGGATGCTTTCCATAGTAAACCTCCCTGCTTTTTCCTATGTTTATTATGGCCAAATAGTCAGGATTTGACAAGCGTGAGACAAGCGTGATAGGACGGTTCTTGTGGAAATTGGGGGACGGTAGGTAAATTCGGGGACGGTTCTTGAATTGAATTCGCGAATTCAATTCAAGAACCGTCCCCGAATTTACCTACCGTCCCCCAATTTCCACACGTCCCCGTCCCCCTTGACGTCGCTTGTCAGGGGTGGGAAAAAGCTTTATAATGTATACAATGTAGAATAAATTGGGTTAAGGAGGGATATTATGCAGGCATTGAAAATTAGGGATGATGTTTATTGGGTGGGGGTTCAAGATCCGGATTTGAAGATATTTGATATCGTAATGACTACTGAACGGGGCACCACTTATAATGCTTACCTGGTTAAGGGTGCGGACAAGACGGTCTTGATTGAGACGGTTAAGGAGAGGTTTTTCTCTGAGTATCTGGCCGACCTGGAGAAACTGGTGAAGCTTCAGGATATTGATTATTTGATTATGAACCATACCGAACCTGATCACGCCGGATCGGTGGAACAATTGCTGCAGAAAATCCCCGGTCTGACCATTCTGGGGAGCCCTACGGCCTTGACGTTTCTGAAGGAAATTACTAACTCTAAGTTTGCCTCCCGGGAGCTGCATCATGATGACGAACTGGATCTGGGCGGCAAGACCCTGAAGTTTATCAGCGCGCCTTTTTTACACTGGCCGGATTCGATGTATACCTATCTGGCTGAGGAGCGGGTGATTTTCACCTGTGATTCGTTTGGCAGTCACTATGCCGATCCACGGGTGTTCAATGACCTGATTGAGGCGGATATTACGCCGGCCTATAAAGCTTATTTCGATGATATTATGGGGCCTTTTAAGTCCTATGTGCTGGAAGCTCTGGATAAAATCAAGGATCTGGGGATCGAGGTCATTTGCCCCGGGCACGGCCCGATATTGCGGCAGAATATTCAGCATTATGTGGATCTGTATCGGGAATGGGCTACGCCGGCTCCGCCGGACGAGGATGTAAGGCCTAAAATTGTCCTGGCCTATGTTACCGCTTATGGTTATACGGAGATCATTGCCGGCGGGGTGGTGGAAGGGCTGGAGATGATCACTGATTTTAATATAAAGAAATATAATCTCATCGAGCATGACCTTAAGGAAGTCTTGGCAGAGATAAATACGTGCGACGGTCTATTGATTGGATCACCGACGCTAAATGGCGATACGCTGCCGCCGGTCTGGAATTTACTGATGCACTTGTCGCCGATCAGCCACGCTAACTTGGTGGCGGCTGCTTTCGGGTCTTATGGTTGGAGCGGCGAAGCGGTTCCGAATATAGAAGGTCGTTTGCGTTCTTTGCGGATGCAGGTTCTACCAGGACTGAGAATAAACTTTAAGCCCTCCGCCCGGAATCTGGAGGATGCTTTCCAGTTTGGAATGGACTTTGGCAAGGCTATACTCGGGAAAAAGCAGGATAAATCCAAGAAGAAATGGCGCTGTCTGGTTTGTGGACAGGTATTTGAAGGTGAGGAACCGCCGGAAGTGTGTCCGGCTTGCGGGGTGGGCCAGGAGAATTTCGTGCCGGAGCAGATG
>CAZYJA010000176.1:0-6265 GCA_964647245.1 uncultured Syntrophomonas sp.
AACGCGGTGTAACGTGTTGTCATAACGGCCTTTGTCTAAATTGTAATATTGACAAGCTGCGCCACAATAGAAAATACCGCTGGGATGAGGAGTAGATCGTGTTCTCACCAGTTATGCGACTGCGCATGCTGAACCACCAGATAATTCACCTACACCCGTTACGCCTAGGACTGCCTATTCTTTGCCCAGGCTGTTGTACACGGCTAAGGCATCGGTAATATTGTACTGTTCGGATTCGTGATTGCCTTTAGCACCCGCTGTAACCAGAATATATTCTTTCCCACCTGCTTGGGCGAGACTTGCCAGGCATAGACCAGCCTCTTCGGTATAGCCAGTTTTTCCTCCTAAAATTTTGCCGCCGCTAATACTTACGCCATTGATTTTTTCGAACATGGTACTGTAAAAGGTTATCCCGCCCGGGTGCTTATTCGTGGGTTGGGTGGTGTAGCGGGAAGCAGTAAACATTTCCCGGAATGTAGCATTTTGCAGTGCATAGCTAAGCAGGATCGCCAGATCCTTAACGGTTGTGTAGTGATTTTCCGCGTGGAGTCCAGTGGCATTGGTAAAATGGGTATTTTTCATACCGAGATTGGCTGCCTTTTGATTCATCATCTTTACAAATTCCGGCTCTGACCCCGCAATCTGGGCGGCAAGTCCAATGCAACACTCCGCACCACTGGGCAGCAGTGCTCCGTACAGCAGGTCGATGGCTCTGACCATCTCATTCGGCTGGAAACCGGCCATTGTAGCATCTGCTTTATATAACTCCTGAAAAATTGCATTAGGCAGTTTGACCTGCCCCTGCAAATTCGGCAAATTTTCTATGGCAACAATAGCCGTCATCATTTTGGTTAATGACGCAGGATAAATTTTTTCTTCACTATTTTTCTGCATCAGTGTAGAGGGTCCATTTAAACTGACCAGAATTACATGGGGACTGTAGAGACGATTGGCCGATATAGGAACGAAGGCTGCGGATGTTTTCCCTAAGGAGGGAACCGACGCAGTTTTATAGTCGCCACTTTGCGCAAATAATTGCTGGTCTCCGGAGGGAACCATGGATTGGTAAGCAAACACTACCAGGCTAACCATTAACATGGATGCCAGAAGCATTTTTACTTTCGATTTTCTCTTAACTTTTGGTCGTATCATGAAAAACAGCTCCTTATTCTAGATGATTTCATTTAATCATAGAACAAGGAACGATACTGGAATTCCAGCTTATGAACTTCTTAAGATTTTCTTATTTCTGCAGGTAAAATGGGAAGATTCACAGTGAATACGGTGTGTGCCTGGTTGCTTTCCGCAATGATCGTTCCGCCATGGGCCATGACTATTTCTTTGGCAATAGCCATACCCAGCCCAGCGCCGCCCGTGTTGGTGGAGCGGGCCGAATCCAGTCGGTAGAATTTTTCGAAAATATTATCCAGCTTTTGGGGAGGAATCGGATCGCCCGAATTGGCGAAAGTTATAACTATATTTTCCCCCTGGCGTTTTGCGGCGATATCAATAACACTATTTTCATAACTGTAAGCAATCGCATTTTTTAGAATATTGTTGAATACACGGGCCAGCTTATCCGCATCCCCTACCAGAATAAGATCATCAGCAACCTCAATGGCGACCTGTTTGCCCTGCGGCGTGAGCATGGGGTAGAATTCGTCAACCATTTGCTGAAGCATAAAAGCGAGTCTTATATTGCCTATATTTAAAACAATAGATTGGAGATTAAATCGGGTAATTTCAAAAAACTCATTTATTAAATCTTCCAACCGATAAGCTTTATTTAAAGCTATCCCCACGTATTTCGCTTTTTGCTGGGTCGGCATATCGGGTGCTTCATCTAAAAGACTCAGGTAGCCAATTACTGAGGCAAGTGGGGTCTTTAGATCATGGGCCAAATAAGTGATTAAATCATTTTTTCGCTGCATTTCCGTTTGCACCAGCTCTTGTTGCCTTTGTGAAACTGCTTTTATCTTTATAAGCTGTTTTTCAATATCAGCATATTCTGGGGGCAGCGTTAAATCATCATGGCTTGAATTCATGAAGGAACTCATTGAAGCATTGATAAAGGCGATATCTTTTTGGCTCTTATAACGCGCATAAAAATATGCTGGAAGACTGGCACATAACGCCAAAATTATTACCGAAACAAAAAATGTAGTTATTAAAAGTTGTTTTAGTTCAGTCCAGCTATTAAAAAAGATTGCTACTCTTCCATAGCCTAGTGTATTGACAATGGTAAATCTGTTATAAAGCCATTCTTTAAATGCTCCATTAAGACCCTGGTCAACCAGCCACACCACACCTAAACAAAGCAGAATAACTACCAAGATGGCCAGACTGGCTTGTAAAATACTCTTGCCGTTATCTTTCAATTTTGTAGCCAACTCCCCATACCGTTTTGATGTACTTGGAATGCTCGGCGGAATCGCCCATCTTTTCCCGCAAATGCCGGATGTGTACCATCACGGTATTATTGCTGTTGCTGAAATATTTGTCTCCCCACACCTCCTGGAATAACTCCTCGGCGCTAACCACCCGTCCACGATTCGAACCTAATACCCACAGAATGGAAAACTCGGTGGGAGTGAGGGAGAGTATCTTCTCATTCAATCTGCATTCGTGAGTATCCAGGTCCAAAACCAGACCGGAAAAAGCAATCACTCTTTCTTCCTGGACCTCCATCGCATTGTACCTGGTGTATCTCCGCAGCTGCGCCTTAACCCGCGCAATCAGTTCTAAGGGACGAAAAGGCTTGGTAATATAGTCATCCGCGCCTAGCGTAAGTCCGTTAATCTTATCAATTTCTTCCCCTCGGGCTGTCAGCATAATCACCGGGAAGTTATGCTTTTCGCGGATATGCTGGCAGATTGAAAAGCCATCGGTATCGGGAAGCATCACATCCAGTATAGCCAGATCTAATTTTTGATTGGCGATACAGTTTAGCGCATCCTGGCCATTGTAGAATTTAAAAACCTGGTAATCTTCGTTTCTAAGGTAAAGTTCTACCAGATCCGCAATGGTTTGTTCATCATCAACTACCAATATATTTGCCGCCACCAATATCATCTTCTCCCTATATGTCACATATCCCCATAATCATGATATCACTAAGCCAAAAATCATTTCATGCGATTACCTTAACATAATCTTAAGATTTTATAAAATCAACCACTCTCCATCATAAGGAATATAAACTTGATCAATAAGTGCATTTTCCTCAAGATAATCTTTTAGCTCATTCCTCGTTAACGAGCAATGGTTCCAGGCCTCTAAATGAACCGCAACTATTGTTGCCGCTGGGGCGTATTGGCACACATTCTTAATATCTTCTTTGGTCATGGTAATCGGATCACCACTACTAAACCTGGCTGCACCGGAAAAGCAAACGATAATTTGAGGATTATATTTTTTCAATACATATTGGACCTCGGGACACCAGATAGTATCTCCCGCGATATAAACGGATGGTTCCCCTTTTGATTCAAGTATGAATCCAGATACCGGTCCCATTTTTTGGCCAATACTTCCGGTACCGTGTTGGCCCCCAGTTCTAGTCATGGAAATGCCTTTCCACTCAAAGGACTCATGAATAGCTTGAACCTTAGTAAATCCTGCTTGCAAAATTTTCGCTTCATCTGCCGGCTGGCAAAATAGCTGGCAACCATGTGGCAATAACGCCATGGCAGTATCATCAAAGTGATCACGATGAGTATGAGTGACCATAATCGCATTGACGGTTATGAATAATGAAGGATTAACTGGTAAATCAACCAATGGATTACCTGAGTTATCGGCAACGTCTGGAACAGCTGGCATCTTGCCTGCTTCGCTGAGCATGGGGTCCACCAGAATCTGTACTCCATTAAGGTCGATAAGCATTGTTGCATGACGGATCAGCTGAATTTTCATAACGATTACCTCCATCCAATATTATATACTTATTATTACACGGATCTAAATTGCCGGGAGTGCGAATAGAAGCATTTTCATTTTCGTCATGAAAGGATTACAAGAATTATGCTTGATAGAACGGATTTACAAATCCTCTATTTATTAATCAGCAATGCCAGGATGCAATGGCGGGAAATTGGTGAAGAAGTTCACCTGACTGGCCAAGCTGTAGCTAAGCGTATCCGTAAAATGGAGGATTTAGGCATAATAGAAGGTTATACTGTCAACCTAAACGAAAGTAGATTGGGAAAATCAATACTCGCTTATGTAACAGTATTTATGAAAACCACTGATCATATGGCATTTCATAAATATATAAATCAAAGTGAAATCATAAAGGAGGCAGATCAGATAAGTGGAGAAGGATGTTACCTTTTGAAGGTAACTGCTTCATCCCAGGACGAGTTATTAAAATTTCTAGATGATATTTTGAAGTATGGAAATTATCGCATAAACTTATCAATTGGCAGGATCAAGCGATAATTGTTTGCAGGAAAGTCAATGTGGTTTCGGCAAATACAGAGGGTTTTAACCAGTTATGGTAGAATGAAAGATATAAATTAGGAAGGAGTATAAACATGAAAAATCAAAGTGTATATAAAACCTCTCCCGAAGGGTACATAGAGGCTGTTGACGGCATTTTCCGGAAAACTCTGGTATGGGGAAACAATGCCCTCTTAACTGAATTTAAACTAGCTGGAGGAAAAAAGCTGCCCTCCCATAAGCATGCTGAAGAACAGGTTGGGTACCTGGTTTCCGGCCATATAATTCTTGCGATTGATAATCAAAAATATGATATGTTGCCTGGCGACAGTTGGGCAATTCCAGGCGGAATTGAGCATTCTGCAGAGATAATAGAGGATTCAGTAGCTGTCGAAGTATTTTCACCGGTAAGAAGTGATTATTTGCCTGATCTTGAACGAGGCTAAAGCTACATGGTGTTAATGGGGCCTGCCCATAACATACCATAATAGATTGGGAGAAGGTATTGGTATAATGAGCTTTGAATTGAGACCTTATTTGAGAAGGGTTGAATTGTTACGTGACCAGGTGAATTCTTTTTCAGCATATCCTTTCTCCCTGCCAGCAGTTCGGCACCTGACCGAATTAAAATTTCATCCCAAGGTCACTTACATTGTGGGAGAAAATGGTACCGGGAAGTCAACCATCTTGGAAGCACTAGCAATCGCCTGGGGATTTAATCCCGAAGGGGGAAGCAGGAACTTTAACTTTTCCACCCGCTCTTCTCATTCTGAGCTACATAAATCTCTAAGATTAATCAAGGGCGCCGGGATGCCTCGGGATGGTTTTTTCTTTCGGGCCGAAAGCTTTTATAATCTCGCTACTAATCTTGACCAACTGGAAGGTGGTTTGATTAACTCCTATGGCGGGCGCTCGCTGCACGATCAATCACATGGAGAGGCCTTTTTCGCCACTTTTATGAACCGTTTTTGGGGGCATGGGTTGTACATATTGGACGAACCGGAGTCGGCTTTGTCGCCCTTACGGCAAATGTCGCTCTTGGCCCGAATACATGAACTTATCCTCCAGGACTCCCAGTTTATTATTGCCACCCACTCACCAATTGTTATGGCCTATCCTGATGCGGTTATTTACCAATTGAGCGAAATCGGCTTTGCCGATATGGCTTATGAAGAAACCGAACCCTATAGAGTTATGAAAGACTTTATAGACAAGCGTGAAATAATGCTAAATATCCTAATGCAACCTGAATAGGAGCTATTCCTTATAAACAGGTTGACCTTAGGTTACACCCATCACCAAAAATGATCAGCCTTCTACCCATTAAACGCCGCCTTCAAAAGCTTTATTTCTTCGGCATAGCCCGGCAATTCATTGGGAGTCTCTAAATAGAATGGCAGGTGCCGCAATCGGGGATGGTTGATAATATTTGTGATGGCATCCATTCCGATACTGCCCTGCCCGATTTTAGCATGGCGATCCTTGTGAGTGCCGTAAGGATTTAGGCTGTCGTTCAGATGAATCGCCTTCAACTTTTCCAAACCGATGGTTTTATCAAACTGGGTGAGCACTCCGTCCAGATCGTTTACAATATCATAACCGGCCGAATAGATATGACAGGTATCCAGGCACACGCCCATCTTTCCAACTAAATTCACGCCTTGCAGGATTTGACCGATCTCCTCAAAGCTGCTGCCTACCTCGCTGCCTTTGCCCGACATAACTTCCAGTAGTACCAGGGTAGTCTGCTCCGACCACAGGGCCTGATTCAGCAGTTCTACAATCAAGTCTATGCCGGTTTCCACACCCTGTCCCACATGACTGC
>CAZYJA010000177.1:0-6226 GCA_964647245.1 uncultured Syntrophomonas sp.
TATTATCGAATTTGTAATTGGAGAAAGCACTGGGTATAAGAATGGGCAACCAATCGAATTGGTAGTTCCATCCAAATTGGTCGGAAATTCAACCTATGTTCCCCTGCGGTTCATTATAGAACATATGGATGCCACTGTAAGTTGGGATGAAGTTAATAGAATAGCTAACATACAAACCAGCCCCAGCGACACCTATGCCACGGTTACCTCAGAAGCAGATTTAAAAAGTATACTAGCCAACTTCAACAATCAAAGAGATGATTTGAGAATGACGTTACAGGGAATGGGAGAAGCGAAGAGTTTCAGTGGTGCTGCTACCGATGCAGTTGCCCCGACCGCTAACTCAGCCCCTCGATATTCTGAAACCAACGTGCAAGTTAAGGGTATCGATGAATCTGATATAGTGAAAACCGACGGGAAATATATTTATCAGATTAGAGGCGACCTGGTTACTGTTTCAGAAGTATATCCTACCAATGAAATGAAAGTCTTAAGAAATATAGATTTTGATGACAATAATTTCAGGCCCCACGAACTATATGTTAGTGCCAACCATTTAGTGGTTTTGGGTACCACTTATAAAGCTAATCCGAGTGATGAGAAGGTCACCTATGACAATGCACCAGGTCTTTACCCTGCCATTGACATGGAAGCCCCAGATATTAGAATGAATAGAATCATGCCGCCTTATCCCCGAGGTACATCGCTTTCCAGAGTAGTCTCTTATAATATCACCGATAAAAATAATATTTATATGGAAAGAGAGGTAGCCATCGAGGGTAACTACATTACATCCCGTAAAATTGGCGATTATGTCTATACTGTATCTAATAAATATGCCGATTACTATGGAGGAGAGATCCGGCCACTTTTCATGGATTCGGCAACTCAACCAGAATTAAAGGCCATTGATTATACTGACATACATTATTTCCCTAAGCATATAAGCCCTAACCTGATATCAGTTATGGCCATCGATTTAAATGGCAGCGGCAAACAAGCTAACCTGGAAACCTATCTTGGCTCAAGTGACAACATATACATGTCAGATAAAAGCCTCTATATCGCGCAAAGTCCTGATTACAATGAAACAACCATATTCAAATTTAATATCGACCAAGACAATCTGAACTATGTAAACAGCGGAGTGGTCAAAGGGCATATCTTGAACCAATTCTCCATGGATGAATTTGATGATAGTTTTAGAATTGCCACAACTAGTTGGAATAATAGCAGCAATAATGTTTTTGTCCTGGACAGTCAGATGAATACGGTTGGTAAACTAACCGGTCTAGCGCCCAATGAAAGGATATATTCAGCCCGATTTATGGGCGACAAGGCCTATATGGTTACATTCGTCCAAACTGATCCCCTGTTCGTTATTGATTTAGCCAACAAAACTAATCCCCAAGTACTGGGTGAATTGCACATCCCAGGATTTAGCAACTATTTACATCCCTTGGATGCCAACCACCTATTGGGGATAGGCAAGGATACCTCGGTAGTGGAAGACAATAATTTCCAGCGAGTACAGCAGCATGGCATTAAAATAGCCATCTTCGATGTGAGTGATGTTACTAATCCAGTACAGCAATCTATGCAAGTCGTTGGAGATAGCGGCAGTTATTCCGAAGCTCTTAACAATCATAAAGCCATATTATTTGATCAGGACAACAATTTATTAGCCTTACCCATAAATCTGGTTGAATACCACGGCGAAAAATACAATGGTGCTAAACAAACCCAGAGTGTTTTCGTTTTCGATGTGAACGTGAACCAAGGAATCACCATCAAGGGACAAATATCCCATTCGGATTTCTATACCCAAAATACCATAATTCAAAGAGCGCTCTATATTGACGATATTTTGTACACTGTTTCCAATAATAAAATAAAAGCCAACTTGCTCAGCAACCTTCAAGAAGTTGCCAGTTTAAATATCTAGGATTATGTAAAGCTGAAGATGCACCGAAGTATGGAATGGGGACAGTCCATACTTTAATCGTAACCCTCCTATGAAGTTGGAGTCAAAACAGGTCCGGCGATATATGTAGGCATGGCAAACATGCTCACGAGACACGTCATCGTTTATTACTTAGGTTGATTATCGCCGGGCTCTATGGAGCTGCAAATCGCTCTAATTACGTCTATGGTTTTCTGGCTATATCCCCAATCACTAAGATTTTCATATCTGATGGGGTTCTGAAGCTATTCCATAGAGAGTCGCTAGGAACGCTACCGCAATGGAACCTCCTAACTCTTCCGGATTTGATAAGTTGCTCAAAACATTTACCATACCCATAACCGTACCTACAATTCCCATAGTTGGTGCATATCCACCAGCAGTCATAAATATTTCATATCCTACTTTGCGATTATTTTCGAAAGCGTCAATTTCCATCTCTAAAATATTCTTGGTTAATTGAGGGTCAGTACCATCAATGACCATTTGCAAACCTCGAGCCAGGAATTTGTTATCAACAGTTTGCATAAAACTTTCCAGGCTCAGGAATCCTTCCCGTCGAGCTTTATCTGAACTAGTTACCAATAACTCCAATACCTCTTGATAATCTGCCTGCTTATTAACCAAAACCAGTTTTACTAAATAAGGGATTCTCCTAAGGTCTTCGCTGTTAGAACCTATGATAGTTACCCCGATGGTTCCACCGAATACTATCATGCCAGCGGTAAGAACCAGCAGCATGCCCATGGTTCCGCCTTCAATTAAAAAGCCCCGGTAACCCGGAGCTAATGTGAAGTAAAAATTTATATTTATTTAATATCCAAAAACATCTTCCTTGAGGAAATAACACCCAGTACTCTTAAATTAAACTAACGCTGGAAAGCAAATATAAAAAGTAGTACCTTTTGAACTGGTATTAATTTTAATCTTGGCATTATGACGTTTGGCAATGCCATAGCAAACTGCCAGCCCCAGGCCAGTTCCCTGATCCTTGGTGGTAAAGAAGGGGGTACCCAGCTTCGCCAATACCTCAGGCTCTATACCATGACCTTGATCGGCGATTGATAACACTACGCTGTGATCTTCAATATAAGTCCTTATAGTCATCATCCCACCCGAAGCCATTGATTCCAGCCCGTTATAGACCAGATTTAGTATTAGCTGCCGAATTTCTTTCTCATCCAGTAACAGCTCAGGCAAATCCTGCATGTCTAATACAATACTCGTATCCTGGATTCTGGCATTGGCTTCCACCAGTGGCAGAATGCTTTGTAATATTGAATTAAGGTTTTCTGGTCGGAGTTCTACCATCTTATTTTTGGCCAGAGAAAGGAATTCGGTGAGTATGGCATTAGCTCTATCCAGTTCCTCGATCATCAGGTCCAGAAATTCTTTATCTTCAATATACTTATCCTGAAATATTTGCAAAAAACCGCGTACTGAAGTCATCGGGTTTCTGATTTCATGACCGATGCTGGCTGCCATTTCCCCTACCAGGTTGAGCTTATCCAGCCGAATCATTTCAATTTCCATTTGCCGTTGTTCGGTGATATCCATATAAGCGCTGAGCATTAATTCCTCACCGCCAATATCTATTCGCTCGGCCGAATATATTACCAGTCGGGGCTCGCCCGTAATCTTATAAAATGACACTTCCGCATCACGAATATAGCCATGCTTTATAAGATGCCGTTTAATTAAATGACGTTGATTGGGATTTACCCACAGGTTTATCTCAAATGCGGTTCGCCCAATTATCTCCTCGTGTTTCATACCAATAAAACGGAGAAAGGCATCGTTCACTTCAATAAATCGGCCTTCCTCAAGAGTAGTTATGGACATTGAGACCGGGCCGGCATTGAAAGCTTTGGAGAAACGTTCCTCGGTCAATCGTAAAGCTTCTTCCATCCGTTTGCGATCGCTAATATCCTTATGGACACAAAGCAAGTGAGGTTCGCCACCCATATATATAACGTCAGCTGAAAGCAGGGTAGTCATCATCTCCTGGTCCTTGGTAATGCGTTGGGTTTCAAAGTTGCGAATACCCCCTTGCTCATGAATTTGAGTTAATACTTGATCTCGTTCGTTTGGTAAAGCCCAAACACCCAGATCATGAGAAGTATGTCCGATAACTTCATTGCGTTCGTATCCTAATAGATCTAAATAAGCATCATTTACTTCAACAAAACGCCCTTCCTTTAAAGTGGTAATTGAAAACATATCGGGACTGCAATGAAAAGCTTTATAAAACTTCTCTTCCGATAACTCGTAAGCCAATTCCGCATGCTTGCGATCTGTAATATCAATACCGAAACCAAGTAACATTTTTGAACCATCTACGTCATTAAAGGGATAATCGTAAGTGTCATAGGTATAACCATTCGAATACGTTCTAAGACATCTCAGTGGTTCTAATGTTTCATCATTTTGGAATGAATAGCATGGCTCACATGGAGTAGTGCGGTCGTGAAAAATCGTATAGCAGGGCTGACTTTGCGGATTGTCAAAACGTTCCTGGAAAAACTTGTTGACAAAATGGAACGAATAATCAGGTGCTATAAGATACACCAGGGCGGGCAGTCCATCCAGAATGGAAAACAATCTTTTGCGTTCGTAAACCAATTGCGCTTCCAATTGCTGAAAACAACGCTGCCGTTTTTTATTATCCGTCTCCAGGGTTTTTAATTCAGCAATTGTCTGCCGTAATTCAGCCAACTCACTTATGAGCTGATCTTTGGTTTTGCTTTCATCATTCATGCGACATCCTCCTGGTTAAAATATCTCGCTGTAGTTGACTGTATCTAAATAAGTTTACCATAATCAAATAATCCTAATTCTGTTCCTAAAACGTCACATAATAATTTAATCTGTATTCTGACATAACATACCAAAATCCTCTTTTTAATACTAATAATCTGGTTGCAGCGATGGCATAAGTCACTGCCTCATCTCCTCACAAGTTAACCTGAGACGAATAAAGAGAGCTTTTCCGCATTATGCCTGGTGCGCATCGAGGATGATAAATATAGCATAAAATGTGAATTATAGGCTAATGATAGTATTATCTAATTTAACCTGCAACTTTAAGGAGTACACCCATGAGCCAAGCAGACCAGATTATTCGCCGGCCTAAGGTATATTTGACTTCATTCAGCTTGAATGGTTTTCATAAGAAGAATCCCTGGGTAATTGCCTGGTGGTCCTTGACTTTCCCGGGTTTTGGACATCTAGCTCTCGGAAGTATGGCCAAGGGGATTTTTGTATTTATCGGTGAATCAGTTTTAAATCAGATGGCGAAAATTAACTTGGCGATTATATATAGCTTTACTGGTGAATTCGAGAAAGCCAAGGAGGTCCTGAATACCCAATGGCTGCTTCTATACTGCGGGATATTGGTATTTGCGATATGGGATAGTTACCGTTTGACTGTCGAATTCAATAAATTATCGGTCCTCGCTGATAGAGAAAACGCCCCCCTCACCCCCACTATGATTGGCGCTGCCTCATTAAATGCTTTTGAGAAGAGAAACCCCTGGGTTAGTATGGCCTGGTCGCTACTTGGCCCGGGGCTGGGACAATTATATAATGCAGAAACAATAAAAGCCATATTTTTGCTCCTGTTATCATCTACCCACATTGTCGCGTCCCACAGTCTCCAGGCCATAGGTTACACTGCAGTTGGCGATTTCCAGCAAGCCAAGGCCGTCCTGGACTGGCAGACATTTTTGAATATACCCTCATTCTATGTTTTTGCTGCCTGGGATGCTTATGCAGATTCGTCCGCAATTAATCAATTATTTGATATTGAGCAAGCCCAATATTTGAGAGCTAACTTTCAAGATACCAATTTCAAAAAACCTTTGCCTGTTGAAGGAGGATAACATAATGTTTGTGGTAGCTTCTTTCGAGTACAATCTTCATACTGAGTTGGCAGTCAGCGAATTGATGGAAAAAAGCCTAAAAAAAGAGCAGATCCTGGCATTGCCTATGGAAGTAAGAGGAGAGCCTCGCATGCTGCTCGATACCATTCATCATTCTGATGGAGTCAGCACTGTAGATGGAGGAGCCATACTCGCCACTATATGCATGACCCTGGGGATTATTTACGGATTTGTTTGGGTATGGGGACCAATAATATGGGGCCTGATCGGATTATTTGGCGGATTCGTAATTGGTTGCTCGATCGACTATCTATGGGGTAAGAAAAGGCATTCCAAGAATCGTCGTAAAGATCAAATGACGGAGGTAATCATAATGGTTGAC
>CAZYJA010000178.1:0-6217 GCA_964647245.1 uncultured Syntrophomonas sp.
GAATCAAAAGTGCAGGTGAAGCAACTGCCATGATCCATATGAAGCAAAAGAAAACCATTGCGTTCTTGATTTCAATTGTCTTTCTGTTGAGCATTTTTGGTAGCTTTTATACTTCCAGGACAGTATCTACGGTAAAACCAAACATGGTTGATAGTCGTCCGAATACTGATATTCCCTTTCAGGTCCCGCCAAAATCTTTTGGTCTGCAGACGACAATGGAAAATTTGGCTAAGCCGGAAAAGTTTCCAGAGGGTTCTGCGGAATTATTCAGCACTCAGGGGAATATCTTTTTTAACACGGGTGATTACAAGCAAGCCGTTAACGAATGGACTCAGGCTATTGATATCGAGCCCGGACGGGCTGCCTTCTATATTAATCGTGGCATATGTTATGACCGATTGGGAAAATATGAAGCAGCGATAGCTGATCTGGAGCAAGCGATTCAACTCGAAGGAGCAAATGGTTCGACATATAAGGGCTTGGGCAATCTGTATTACCAAGTCCAAAAATATAACCAGGCAATCCAAAGCTACAATAAAGCTGTGCAGCGGGATGGTAAAGATTCGGAAATCTATTTTAATCGTGGTAATGCATATCGTGATGCCAATGATCCATTGGCTGCTCTGGAGGATTATAATAGAGCGATTCGTTATAATCCTGATTATTCTGAGGCATATAATAACCGTGGCGGAATCTATATTTCGTTATCCAAACACGATGAAGCTTTACAAGATTTCTCTCAAGTTATTAAATTAAACCCTGATTTTGCATTTGCGTATTTTAATCGGGGTAACACATATTTTAATGTGGCTGACATTGAGAAGGCCCTGGCTGACTGGAATCAGGCAATCCAACTTGATCCTCAGCAAAGCCGGTTCTACGTAAATCGGGCCATGGCCTATAGTCGTTTGAACCAATCGGATCTGGCGGCTAATGACTTACAGAAGGCCCTGCAGCTTGAACCGGGGCAAGGCACAACATACTACAATTTGGGAAACATGTATTACCAAATGAAGGATTATTCTCAGGCCATAGTAAACTTTACCTCGGCGCAAGAGCTATATCCCAACGATTCGCTGGTGTATTTCAGTCGCGGCAATGCTTATCGGGAGTCTAATAATCTACCAGCAGCCTTAGCCGACTTTACCCAAGCTATTTCGCTATCACCCGACTATGTTGATGCATATAATAATCGAGGCAGCATTTATCTGGCCTCTGGGGATTATGTGAAGGCCCTAAATGATTTTACTGCCGTAATCACCTATAACCCTGAGTATACCAAAGCTTATTACAATCGGGCCCTGATCTATCTGCAACAAAGCAATTATGAACAGGCGGATAAAGATCTGACTATGATCATTAACAGCCAGACAGAATTAGCCGCAGCTTATAAACAGCGAGGTTTGGCTCGTTTCTATCTCAAAGAATACCAGTCCGCCTGTAATGATTGGCAGGTTTATCTCGAGAATGATCCAACTGATTGGGAAACCCATTATAGATTAGGACTAGCCTTTTTCAATCTGGGAAAATATGAGAATTCCCTTAAATCATTAAGCAGTGCATTGAACCTGAATGAGAAATATGGACTTGCATATTCCCAACGCGGCAACATTTACTTAATGCAGAAAGAATATCAAAAGGCGGCGGCTGAATATACCCAGGCCATCGACTTGCAAGATGCCCAGGATATGGTTTATTTTAACCGCGGTATTGCTCGCTTGTATTTGAATCAGGTCCAAGAGGCCGGCAGTGATTTTGAATACGTAATCAAAATTACCACTAATGAGAAATTGGCCAAGGATGCTAGAAGTGCTCTGGATGTTATAGCTAAGAATAGATAACCGATCTGGCTTGAACTTAGAGATGCCAAATGCGTTGGGGAAGTTAGAGAGAATATATATTTATATTTGAAGATATATATATAGACAAGTGTAAAATCGAGCCCCTAATATACTACCATTAGTCACAAATATTATATTACAAGGAGTGTTGTTGGTGAGGCTGTTAATACCTAAAAGAAAAGCAAACCTATTTTTTTGTATGGTGGCGTTAGCAGCTTTGCTTATGCTGGTTATACCAGGCAAAACAGTTCTTGCCGAAGTAGATGGCCCAGCTTCAGGAACAGTTGTAAACGAGAGTTCGTTGGGGACCACTACCGAAACGGAGATAAATGGAAATTCAGATAATGACATAGGTGATAACGATACCGCAGACGGAGACATAACCGAAAATATAGAACCGGCGGCTGAAGGCGGGAATGAGGATGTAACAGATGGAAATGGCGCTGAAGAAAATGCCCCGGTTGATGAAGATACAGATACTAATACTATAGAAGAGAATTCAGATCAAACAGAAGCGGATACCGTTTCAAATGATACAGATGAAAACAATGGGAACGGGGATGTAACACAAGAAAATAATCCTGAAGAAAATGCCCCGGTTGATGAAGCCACTGATACTAATACCATAGAAGAGATTACAGATCAAACGAATGAGAATTCTGACCCAACTAATTTGGATGAAGACATCGTGGATGAAGATAGCGAGGAAAATAATTCCGGTCAGGATCCCCCAGACGAAAATAATACTTCCGCTAATCCTGAGGTCGATCCAGACACTAATATAATAGAAGAAACTCCCGAACCAAATGAAATTACGGAATTATTAGATTTAACTATACAATTACAGGAAATACCCAAACCTTCACTGCAAGATATTATTAATGATGCTCTCCTTAACGAAGATGCGGAGAACAAAACAATATTTATCGACGGTGGAGTCTATAATGAAAATTTGATAATTGATGCGGCCCTGCAGCCATACTTTAACGGTATGGCAATTTGTGCTTCTGGCAACGTCGGGATCCCGGTGATCAATGGCGAGGTCTTTATGAATGGTCTTAGTGGTTTTAGTTTCCAGGGCTTTCAAGTAGCTGGGGCCATCACGGTTAATGATTCGACCGACGTAAATATTACTGGAACCGAGGAAGATGATTTCCTACAGGTCACCCTGCAGGGACTCACCAATAACATTGTTATAGATGGCGCAGGTGGAAACGATACCTTGAAAACCAGCGGTTCAGTTGTAAGTGAAGACTCCGGCGAAGGATCTTCGCCGCCAGATACCGGTCCATCAACTTCCAGGATTATAGTCAGAGGTGGAGGGGATGATGACCATTTGATTGTGGACTTTGATCAGGGCAATCCCATCCCGACTAATGGACTCAGTTATGACGGCGGCGATGGTTATGATGTGATTACAATCCAGGGTGGTAATTTTACCAACAGTATTTTTAAAGCCATAGACCCTAGTTCCGGTAACATTTCGCTGGATGGAACCATGCTATACTATCAGAATATTGAACCGATAGTAGTAGAAAGCGAATCTGGTACCGTGACCTACCAGGGTACTGAAGGTAATGACAATATTGCAATTACCAACGGCGATTCGATAAGCGGTGATCATTCAATAAAAATTCAAAGTCCTCAATTTGAGGAGATCTCCTTTGCCAGAATAGCCAATGTTATCATTGATGGTATTGATGGTGATGATACTTTCGCGATAAATTTGTCCCAACCTTCTGCCGCTCTGGCCTCCCTGACCATTCGAGGCGGTAACGGCTATGATATTATTCAGAATTCAACTAATAATATTCTGTTGGCAGGCGTCGACCTCACCCTGGAAGCAGAGAGAATTAATATCAGCGGCGGAGAAATCAGAGGCAGGAACATCAGTTTCATTTCTGAGACCGTATCCGGGAGCTTAAATCCATTCGCTGATATACAGAATATCATTGATTTAGATGATACTACGATCACGGCTACCGGATACCTGCTCATGCAGGCTACGAGCCAGCAGCTTAAACCATTGATTACAAATGGCATTGTTGAGGTCAAAATGACTGAGGCAGCGATTACGGTAACCAATAGTACCCTATCCGCAAACGGTAATATCAGCTTAGAAGCTCTGGCTGATCTAGAGTTGCTGTTGGATAGTTTTTTGCTCGATCTTCCGGTTGATCCTACCGTAGCAGTCGCTAACACGAAAGCCAGAACGATTGTTGACGGAACCTCAAATCTTACCACAACGGTCGGGGATATATTGCTTCAGGCCATAGCTAATGTTAAAACGGCCTCCCTGTCCAAGTCCAAAGGGAAGGTCGGTTCACTTGCTTTTGCTATTTCCATCATCGACAATAGTGCCGAAGCTTTATTGCAGGGTGATGCGACCCTCGGTTCTGCTGGCAAAACGACTATTAAAGCTGAAAGCCAGGTTCAGGTGGACACAATTGCTGACGGCTACGTCACCGAAGACACATCGGGAGGTGCCGCTTCAGTAGCAGTCTCGGTTGTAAACAATACTACCCAAGCAGGTGTTTATCAAAACGCTTCCATTATATATAGTGTTTCTGTAGATATTTTAGCCCATGCTCTTAACAATCTGGATACAGCTGCCCAAGCTGCCAGTCAGGGTGCTAATACCCCGCTCGCAGGAGTCCTGGAAACTCAAATAGACGGGAAACCTTTGTTGCCGGCCAGCCTTCAGACCGAGATAACTGCATTGTTCAATAAAATAGCCGAAGGCACCGGGGATGTTACAACAGGCGAAACCGGTGCTGGGATTCAGGTAGCCGGTGCATTTGCTTTCAACCAAATTAATAATACTACTGCAGCTGCAGTGGCCAGCACCGGATTGGTAGAGTCCAGTGGGCTGATTAACATATCCTCCAAAGCTTTGATCAACGATACGGTCCTGGCCAGCGGCATGACCAGTAATGCAACCACCGGAGTGGGTGCCGCTATAGCGATTCTCACCGGGACCAACACGAACAAAGCCTATATCGGAGAAAATAGCCGGGTTACAGCTAATGCTCTAACTATTTCAGCCCTGGCCGAAGATTTCACCGCTCTAGATTCTGCCTTGGCAGATACTGTAAATGATTTCATAGTAAAGGCATATGCAGGACAGGGTGCAAGTGATGTGGGGATTAGTGGTGCCCTAACGCTTAATATAGTAGAAAACAATACGGAAGCTTACCTGGGCAAGACCGCCACTGTCACATTGAACAATGGAGATCTGAATATAAACTCTACTAACCAAACATCGGTAGTAACATTGTCTACAGGTGCGGCGACTGAAGCCGACCAAGATGATACAGCGGATAAATTTTCAGGAACTACAGGTGGAGACGGTAATAGTGACGAGCCATCAATAGGGATAGGTGCTGCCATTGCCATTACTATCGCTAATATAACCAGCCGAGCTTATGGAGAAGACTGGGTCAATATAAGCGGTGCTAATAATATTACTCTTAGCAGTGATTCCAGCGCGGAAGCACAGACCCAGAGCGATGCTGGTGCAGCAGGCGGAACTGCTGCTGTACCCGTCCTGGCCTTCGGGTTACTTTTTAGTCAAGGATTAGTTGGGTTTGGGAAGGGTAATAAGCTGCAACTAGGTGGGAATCTTACAGCAACTGCTAAGAACATCAGCAAATCTAATACAAAGGCCAGTGCTCTTGCTGCCGGTTCTGGAGTTGCGGTCGGAGCTGCAGTTGCTATTAATATCGCAACGAACAAGACCTTAGCTGCAACTGCACGTAACATAGAGGCAGGAGGCACCGTGATCTTCCGTGCCCAGGGGTCAGCCAGGGGACATAGCACATCTGAAGCAGGAACCAACGGGGGGAGTGAAGAATCCAACGTCAGTGATGACGACCCTGACGGGGCAGATGGGGACCCAGCCACAGGCGGAATAGATGAACTTCTCAACGGTTTCCTGGGCTTCATGGATGGTTTCTGTGTTGATCAGGGTATCGAAGAAGAACCGACAGCAGATAATCCGGAAGCCGGCAATATTCCGAGCGAAACACCGCAGAAAGCCGAGACCAGTGAAGGCGGAGTAAACGTAGCGGGAGCCGTAGCGCTGAATATAGTGACCTCAGCCAATGAAGCATATCTTCCTATTAATATAACAGTTACAGCAGGCGGCGAGCTTACCCTCGAAGCCAGCAGCAACACCGATGCAGAAGCCATAGCCGACGCCAGCGCCACCAAACCGGAAAGCGCTGAGGATCCCACCGTAGGGGTTGGGGTAGCCGTAGCCATCAACGTAGCCACTACTAAAACCCAAGCGTACATCGCCACCGGAACTGTCGTTACCGCCGGAGGCTTAAATATCAAAGCGGGTATGACTGAACTTCCGGCCGCCGAAGAAGGAG
>CAZYJA010000179.1:0-1468 GCA_964647245.1 uncultured Syntrophomonas sp.
AAAAGAAGAGGCTATTAACGCCCAGGAATATGAGAAGGCGGCTCAATTACGCGACGAGGAACAAAAACTCAAAGACGAAATTGACAGCCAACGTAAAGAATGGTTGAGTAAAAGAAGTGTCCACTCGGGCTCAGTAGGCCCTGAGGAAATCGCAGTGGTTATATCCAAGTGGACCGGGGTACCGGTCAGCAAATTAGCTCTGGAGGAAGGGGAACGCCTCCTGCAGTTGGAAGAGGTTTTACATCATCGGGTGATAGGACAGAATGAGGCAGTTAAATCAATCGCGCGGGCCGTGCGCAGAGCCCGGGCCGGGCTGAAAAATCCTAAACGGCCGATCGGTTCTTTTATTTTCCTGGGACCCACCGGAGTAGGCAAAACTGAGTTGGCCCGGGCATTGGCAGAAGCCATGTTTGGCAGTGAAGATGCAGTTATCCGTTTGGATATGTCGGAATATATGGAGAAACATTCCGTATCCCGAATGATAGGTTCCCCGCCCGGATATGTGGGCTATGATGAAGGCGGTCAGTTGACTGAGAAGGTGCGCAGAAAACCGTATTCAGTTATTCTCCTGGATGAGATTGAGAAGGCTCATCCGGATGTATATAATATTTTGCTGCAGGTTTTGGAAGATGGGCGCATGACTGATGGACAAGGAAGAACCATTGATTTTCGCAACACGATTATTATCATGACTTCCAATGTAGGCGCCGATACCCTTTTCAAAAATAAGACCTTGGGTTTCAAGCGGGTGGCTGACGAAGCGGAAGATTACATGCAAATGAAGGAGCGGGTCATGGAGCAGATGAAGCATACTTTCCGACCCGAATTTCTGAACCGGATTGATGAACTAATTGTATTTCAGAGCTTAAGTGAAGAGGAACTCCAGCAGATCATCGGCCTTTTGATTAAAGACTTGAGCCAGCGCATCAAGGATAATGGTTTTGACCTGGAAATCAGCGATTCAGCCCGCCAGTTAATCATGAAGGAAGGCTACGAACCTGCGTACGGGGCGCGCCCTCTGAAACGGGCTATCCAAAAGCTGGTAGAAGATAGCGTGTCGGAAGAAATACTTAAAAAGACGGTGGCAGCGGGTGAAACAATAAAGGTTGATGCGGAAGACGGCAAAATTGTGATTCGTAAGCAAGCCGAGGCGGTTATGGAATAAACTGGGCAGAATTGTGGCGTTAGTATTATAATAATTTTTATGAGGAAAAATAATGGGTAAAATAGTTAATAGGTTTGTATGCCGGGATTGTGGATATGAAGCGGGCAAATGGCTGGGCAGGTGTCCGGGGTGCGGCAATTGGAACAGTTTGTTAGAGGAAAGTGGGCCGAAAGCTGCACCGGCCCGGCGCGGCCACAGAACTGCAGTAGTGGCTTTGTGTGATATCCCCAATGATAAGTTGTATCGCTTTCCCAGCGGGATTGGAGAACTGGATCGGGTACTGGGAGGAGGCATCGTTCCGGG
>CAZYJA010000179.1:1485-6201 GCA_964647245.1 uncultured Syntrophomonas sp.
TCATTGATTTTACTGGGAGGCGACCCCGGCATTGGCAAATCGACTTTGCTCTTGCAGGTGGCCGACTTTGCGGCTGAAAATGGCAAAAAGGTACTTTATTTATCCGGGGAAGAGTCGGCGGGGCAAATTCGCCTAAGATCAATGCGGCTCGGCATAAACGGTGAGGCCATTTACTTTTTAAACGAGCAAAACATAGACCTTTTAGGTACCTACCTGCAGGAGTTGGATCCCGATTTCATAATTATAGATTCAATTCAAACCGTGTATTCGGAGAATCTATCCTCCATTCCCGGGAGTGTTTCTCAATTACGGGAATGTACGGCCAAAATTATGGGTATGGCTAAAAAGGGCGAAAAAGTATTTTTTCTGGTAGGGCATGTTACCAAGGATGGAGCTTTAGCTGGTCCCAAAGTTCTGGAGCATATGGTGGACGTGGTTATTTATTTTGAAGGAGAAAAAAACTTCTCCTTTCGGCTCTTACGGGGAGTAAAGAACCGCTTTGGATCTACCGATGAGATCGGCTTGCTGGAGATGAGCTCGACCGGCCTTAGGGAAGTATTGGATCCCTCGTTGATTTTCTTAAGTGCCAAAGATCCCACGGTGTGTGGAAGTGCAGTAGTGGCCAGCTTTGAAGGCAGCCGTCCCCTTTTGATAGAGATGCAGGCCTTGGTTGCCTCGACGGGGCCCGGCTATGCACGCCGTATGGCGTCGGGCATTGACCAAAATCGACTGGCTCTTATTATTGCGGTCTTGGAAAAACGGCGAGGTTTTAATCTTTCTGCTTACGATATTTATCTCAAAGTAACCGGGGGAGTGTTTCTGAAGGATCCTTGCGTGGATTTAGGCATAGCGGCCGCGATTCTTTCCAGTTATCGGGAGCGACCGTTACCGGTGGATATGGTTTTTCTTGGGGAAATGGGGCTTTCCGGCGAAATAAGAGCAGTGCCATTTCTGGATGCCCGGCTGAAGGAAGTTGATAAAATGGGTTTCAAACGAGCCGTAATTCCGGCGGGGACCAATCTCGGCCAACGTAATCAGGGTGGATTGGAAATTATAGAGGTTAAAAACTTGGATGATTTTGTAGAAACGGTTATGGAGGGATCATGTTGGTAGATGCTATTTATCGGTCAAATTTCCGTAAATACTTGAAAATGCTGGCCCCGGGTACGGTTTTTCGGGTAGGCATCGAAAATGTGCTGCAGGCTAATACGGGAGGATTGATCGTGGTCGGGGATTCTCCAGAGCTTATGAATATCGTCAGCGGCGGATTCTATATTAACTGCGAGTTTACCCCGGCAAGGTTATATGAACTGGCCAAGATGGATGGAGCTATTATTACCAACCACGATGCGTCCCGAATATTAATCGCCAATGCCCAGCTGGATCCTAATCCTGTGCTGCCATCGCAGGAAACTGGTATCCGTCACCGTACCGCCGAACGAGTAGCGCAGCAAACCGAAGAATTGGTAGTAGCGGTATCCCAACGTCGTCGGGTGGTGACTCTCTATCAAGGCAATATAAGCTTTCGCCTGCGGGATATTGCTTCGATACTGGTTAAGGCCAATCAGGCCCTGCAGACCCTGGAAAAATACCGCAATGTATTCCTGCGGGAACTGCAGCATCTGGGTGGTCTGGAATTTGAAGAGATGGTAACGGTGGCAGAGGTCTGCGAGGTCCTCCACCGCTGTATTAAGGTTCTAAACATAGCTGAAGAAATTGAGAATTACATAAGTGAGTTAGGCAGCGAAGGCCGGCTGGTTGAAATGCAATTGGAAGAACTGGTCGCCAATGTTGAGGAAGAAGCCATTTTGATAATAAAGGATTACTCTAATAACAAAGAAAAGACCTCTGCCGATATATTGCAAATAATGTTGCGGGCTTTTGAGGAAGAAATGTCTGATTCGGTATTCTTATTGAAGATATTGGTGTTGGGAACTACCACCAGCTATCTGGAGCAGTCGGTGGCTCCGCGCGGATACCGCATGCTGAATAAGATCCCCCGCATACCTACGGCCATTATGGAAAATTTAGTGGAGCGCTTTTCGCTGCTAAATCACATTATGCGAGCCAGTATTGAAGAACTGGATGATGTGGAAGGTATTGGCGAGGTAAGGGCTCGATCGATAAAAAATGGTCTGAAGAGGATGCGCGAGCAGCTGATACTGGAATATATGGTATAAAAAAAACCGCCTAAGGCGGTTTTTTTATACCATATTACAATGTAGCCCAAATGGAGCTAGGTCATATTAAAATAGCCCAGCGCCTGCGATTTCTTATGTTCGGTTATAAAGACATCGTACAGATTAATATCTAATACGTTGCATAGAGCTGCCGTGTAAAAAAGTAATTTTCCTAATTCACCCATTATTACTTCATCACAATGTGGACACAGGTCACCACGTAAGTGACTGTCCAGGCAAGCCTTTAATTCAGCTACGGACTCAAGGTGCTCTGGTATTTCAATTTTTTCAGCTTGAATGGAAACGCAACCACAATCAGTTACGGATTTTATTACCGCCCGGTTTACTCGACATGCAGATTCGGAAAGCTTGCTCAGAACGTCTATTACACTGTGATGTCTAATAAGAAGGTCACTTACGGTATTTTGGAATTCATCGCAAATTAGATCTTTCATAAAGAGGTTATCTCCTCCCACCCAGCATTTCTATAATTATAGTCTGGCCGCCGATATGTTGTCAATTTAAGTCTGTAAAATATTTACTACCGAATTCCTGCCACTTTTGGAATGGGTACATCATCATTATAAATAATTTACCATTTTATCTAAAATATTTAATTGTCTGTATAATATTTCACTTTAATTAGAAAAATAGGTAGTGGAGGTGATTATATGCATAGTAATTATAGGGTCAAGCCAACCTTGCTAATTGCATTAATTTTGGGAGTATGGGCTAGCTTAGCGGTCAAGTTTTACCTGGCCTTGACGGTGGGCTGGCAATTGGCAGCAGGGGTTGGGGTGGCCATGCTAGGCTATACGGGTTCCTGCTATCTGTTAAAACTGGCCTTCATCGGCCGCAAAGGCTTTAATCGCTGGCTGGATAATATGGACATAGCCACTCTCCTGGGTGGAACCGCGGGTCTGGTGTTGGGGGTATTCGTGGGGTATTTGACCAGTTACCCTTTGTCCATGATTCGTGGCCCAGGTGCCTATTTGACGGTAATAAGTTTCGCGTTGTGTGGTTCTATGGGCGTAATAATAGGCAGCCGCAAAGCTCTCGAAGTCTGGAAGCTGTTTCCTGCCAGTCAACCTGAACCAAAGGTATCTGAAGGGCAATTAACCGGCAATTATAAAGTTCTTGATACCAGCGCAATTATCGATGGACGGATTTATGACGTGTGTCAAAGCAAATTTTTGGAGGGTCTGCTGGTAGTACCTGTTTTTGTTATTGAAGAACTGCAGCATATTGCCGATTCTTCTGACAATTTAAGACGCAACAAAGGGCGCCGAGGCCTGGAACTGTTATCTAAAATGCAAAAGAATCCAGATATAAAAATTGACATCATCGAGGGAAATATCCCGGAAGAAAAGGAAGTTGATTTAAAACTAGTACGGCTTTGTAAACAAATCGGGGCCAGCATTATCACCAATGATTATAATTTGAACAAAGTAGCTGAATTGCAGGGCATAAAGGTATTGAACATAAACGAACTTACTAATGCGGTTAAGGTAGTTGTCTATCCGGGTGAAACCATGTATATTAATATATTAAAAGAAGGTAAAGAACCTGGACAAGGAGTAGGCTACCTTGAAGATGGAACCATGGTAGTGGTTGAGGATGCTCAGGATGAATTAGGAAATAACATGGAAGTACTGGTAACCAGTGTTTTCCAGACTGCAGCGGGCCGAATGATTTTCAGTCGCCGGCTTAAGGAAGAGAGTAACCTGGGCATAGTAAAGCCTAACTTGAAGGGCGTACCAATTCAAGAGGTGAATATGTATGGTTAACAACCTTAGGGTTGTTATAGCCGCGGCCGGAAGAGGAAGCCGCATGGAGAGCAGTACCAATAAGCAGTACATGCTGTTAAATTCTCGGCCGGTCCTGGCTTATTCGTTGGATTTTTTTGAGAAACTGGCGGTGGTAGATGAAATTGTAGTTGTGACTGGAGAAACCGAATTAGACTACTGCGAGCGCGAGATTATTAAACCCTTTAAGTACAGTAAGGTGTCGGCGGTTATTCCCGGGGGGAAAGAACGGCAGGACTCGGTATGGGCCGGTCTGCGCAAGTTGGGGGCTGATACGGAATTGGTGGCAGTGCACGATGGTGCCCGGCCACTTTTGTCGTCCGCCGTTCTTTATCGTTTATTAGCGGAAGCCCAGCAGTGGGGTGCTGCTATACCCGGCATAGCCAGCAAGGACACCCTAAAGGCAGTAGACAGGGATGATTTCGTCCGCCAGACTCTGGATAGAACCACGGTTTATGCTATCCAGACACCGCAGGTTTTTAAGTATGCGGAATTGGCAGTCGCTTACCAGAAGGCGGAGGAAGAGGGATTTCGCGGTACCGATGACGCTTCGCTATTCGAACATTTTATTGGCCGGGTCAAGGTAGTTGAGGGAGATTATAATAATATTAAAATAACCACTCCCGGGGATATGTTAATAGCGGAGGCTTTATTGAGGGGCAGATAGACGAAAATAGATAGTGGATAGTGGATAGTGGATAGTGGATAGTGGATAGTGGATAGTGGATAGT
>CAZYJA010000180.1:0-6160 GCA_964647245.1 uncultured Syntrophomonas sp.
CCAATAGTGCCTCGGCTTGATCTTCATCATTAATAACCAATGAATATATTTTTCCGGCCGCTATTTGCGCTGCAGCCGAAACCAGTTCCAGAGCCAATTTGGTCTTTTCGCTGTAAATTAATATACCAGCCATTTTATTTTCTCCCCTCCCCACCATCGCCCGCCAAAACTCTTACTAGTTCGTCAACCGTCTTGACAACTATCTGTTTGCGCTGCATTTCAGGAGCCAGGTTGCTGATCGTTCCTACCAGCGGATCAGGAATTTTCATATTCAAATCATCGGCCTCCCTAAGTTCTCTGGGCTTCCGGCCGGCCTTTAAAATTTGCGAAACGGATGGAATACGCACCGTATTGATATCAGATGCAACCATAATTACTGCCGGCAGCTTTACTTCCAAAGTCTGTTCACAATCTTCCAACGAGCGGGTTACCCGGGCGCTGTCTCCCTGAATCTCAATATGGTTGACATAACCAACCTGCGGCATTCCCAGTATTTGTGCCACTCGCGATCCCACCTGGGAGGAGTAATTATCGCCGCTGCCCTCTCCCAACAGGATAAGGTCCACTGGGTCTAACTGCTTGATTGCGGCAGCTAAATATTTTGCACTTTGGCTGCTTTCCAAAACTTCTTCGCATATAATCAGTCTAGCTTCATCGGCACCGGCGGCCAGGGCCTCCTTAACGGTATCCTCCAGCTCGCTTGACCCCACACTAACCACAATCACATGGCTGTCTACACGTTCCTTAATCTGTACTGCTGCTTCCAAAGCATTCTTGTCAATGTTCCCAAAGGTCAAAGGAACATCAGCCAAAACGGGTTTTCGATCGCGTATTCGTATCTGCTGTAAATCAGGTATTTGTTTCATAGCCACTACAATATTCATAAGCCTTTCCTCCCTTTCTCAACGTATGTACCCCCAGCTAAATAAATAATATCAATATAGATAGCACGTAACTTACTTATCTGTAATTCAAATTATCACAGTAATTTTAATATGTCAATTTTATCCTAAAGCCCAATACAGGCGGTATTAATGACCGTTGGATAGATGCTAGACGACTGATTTACCTTACACGTAAGTCACCCTCATGATTTCCCAGTGTAAAGGCTCAATCATGGAACGGAAATTTCTCCAACATTTTGGCCACAATAAAAGCGAGCCTGTTTTTCAAGCTCGCCTAATCTCATTATGAATTTGTCGCAGAATTTACATCAGTTTTTCCAGTATTTCATCGGGAATAGAAAAGTTGGCATAGACATTCTGGACGTCATCGTGGTCTTCCAGCGCATCTATAAGTTTCAAAACCTTGGCGGCCATAGCTTCGTCGTTAATTTCTACTGAAGTGCCTGGCAACATAACGATATCGGCTTCTTCCAGAGTTACTTCTTTCTCCATGGCTTCCTTTACGGCCATGAAATTATCCGGCGAGGTGATGATCTCCACCATATCGTCGTCTTCCTTTACATCATCCGCTCCCGCTTCAATAGCCTGCAACATAAATTCCTCAACATCCATCTTAATGTTTTCCCGCTTAATCTCAATAAGACCTACTCGCTCAAACATATAAGCCACACAGCCGTTTTCCCCTAAGTTACCATTATTCTTGGAGAACAGGTGTCTAATGTCAGAAGCGGTACGATTGCGGTTATCCGTAGCAATATCAAGCATAACCGCTACTCCGCCAGGAGCATAACCCTCATAAATAATCTCCTCAATCATATCGCTTTCCAGTTCCCCGGTTCCCTTTTTTATCGCCCGGGCAATATTTTCATTAGGCATATTTATGGCTTTGGCATTTTGTACCGCCAGCTTCAATTTGGAGTTCCCATCCGGATCACCACCGCCGGAGCGCGCCGCCAGGATGATCTCTTTGGCTAGCTTGGTGTACTCTTTGCCCCTTTTTTCATCGGTCCTGGCCTTTTTATGTTTTATTGTTGACCATTTGGAATGTCCTGACATTTTAGTGCCTCCTCGTTTTAATCTTTACCAGATACCGGGGATAATTTTCTTGGTCGCCCGGCTATAAGTGAGATATGCCTCACCGAAATGACTTAATAATAGCTCTTCTTCAGCCTTTATTCTGTAGACCAGGGCTGGTATTGTGGTCAATATTATGATTACCAAAGCTCCCCAGGAACTAAAAACCAGTGGTACCGCTAAATAACTTAAGAGTGATCCTAAGTATAATGGGTGCCGGATATTCTGGTAAGCCCCCGTAACGATAAGTTTATGTCTTCTATAAATGGCTACCCTGGGGCTCGAATATTTGCCGATGGATTTAAACCCCCACCAGCGAATTAGGCAAGAAGCGATGAACAGGGCAAATCCCAAATATATGATATAGGGCTCCCCGAACTGGATCCGCGTATAATGCAGACCTATGAAATCAATTGTAGCAAAAAATAGAGCTAGCATAAAGGTCAGTTGCAGGTATAAATAAGATTTGTGATCGCCCTCCTGAATAATATACTCTTCGGGCTCCTGGTGAATCAGGGCTTCAAATACGGTTGACCACAGCAAATACACCGTAAAAAAGGCTATCATCACTACCAGATCGCCCACGGGCAGCAACTGCCGCGACTGGTATCCAACGTAGATAAATACCCCCAGGGCAATAAAAATCCTGGCTAATCCCCCGTTTTTTTTAAAATCCATGCACTTTCCCCCAATTTTAGGCAAATAATTCAGTGGTAGACATGTATTTATCTACTCCGTCAGGAGCAATGGTCAGTATTCGCTTACCCTTACCGAATTGCTGGGCTAAATACAATGCGACAAATATAGCCGCGCCCGATGATATACCCAACGGCAATGCTTCCCGTTTGGCTACTTGCCGGCAAGTTTCTATGGCCTCGTGGTCACTCACCGCAATTATTTGGTCAATTATATCCATATTCAATACCCGGGGGATAAATCCTGCTCCTATCCCCTGTATTTTATGGGGCCCGGGTGAATGGCCGCTAAGGACCGCTGAGTTAGCCGGTTCTACTCCCACAATAGTTATATCCGGTAATTGCTGCTTCAGTACCGAGGCTACTCCGGTTATGGTTCCGCCACTGCCAATACCGGAAATAAAGACGTCTAGCTTGCCTTCCATCTGCTCCAGGATTTCTAAAGCAGTACTTTTGGCATGGCTGGCTGCGTTGGCGGGGTTCTCAAATTGTTTCACCCAGAAATAACGATGATCAGCTTCAGCTAATTCCTGGGCCTTAGCTACTGCTCCGGCCATTCCTGCTGCGGCCGGAGTCAGAACCAACTGGGCACCATAAATCTGCATTATTTTCTTTCTTTCCTCACTCATATATTCGGGCATCACAATTACAATCGGGTAACCTTTGATTGCTGCTGCCATCGCTAACCCAATGCCAGTATTTCCGCTGGTGGCTTCCAGGATAATCGAGCCAGCCTGCACTTGTCCCATTTCTTCGGCTTTTTCCAACATGTACAAGCCGGGGCGATCCTTGATGCTGCCGCCCGGATTAAACCCCTCCAATTTAACAAACACGTCCGCATCATCCGCTGCGGCCATACGATTTAGTTTTAAGATTGGAGTTTTGCCAATCAAATCCAGAACACTATTGGCAATTTTCATTTTCATAACCTCCCCTTGCTTCCTTCGCTGATACTTGCTTAGGATTCTATCCACCAACTCGGTTTTCCGTATTCCGAGATTAACCTATCCCTGATTGGTTGTAATATTTCCCTGGTGTCCATTATCTGGGCCATGGAGAATTCAAGGGCGGACATGATTTCATCATACTCTGCCTGGTCGATGGTAATGTTAATGTTTATAACCTTAGCCTCGTTTGTCAATATTTAACCCCCTTTTTGCTATATCCTCTATTAGAAGTATTATTGAGTATCCGGATCATAACGATACCTTGCTTTTCTCACCGCTTGACTTTACAAAGGAACAATCTCGATATCTCCCCAGGCCGCCATCCGATCTTCTTTTATAGCTAGAATCCCCGTAATTCCCTGTATAGCCTTTACGTAATCTACGGCCTTTAAGAGGTCTGCGGTGGTCTGAATTCGATTAGCCGCGCCGGTAGCGACCGCGTCAGCCAGGGCCGCATTGCCGCCTTTTATTACGACCGCGTCAGCCTTGCCCAGACTTACACTGGGGCCTACGGTGCCTGAAGAAGTGCAAATTCCCAGAGGACTTTCCCGGGCTTTTAACTGGATGGCTATTTTATTGCTAAACTTGGAGGGACCGGCAAAAACAGCGATCAAGCGATCGTTGACTGAATCGATGTACAGGTCACCCCCGTTTTCAACTATAACACTTTTTACCTGAGGCCTGAGCTTTAACCCCACCGCCTCAGCCATAGCCCCGGCTACCGCTGCCATGGGTCCCACCCCTGCCTGGCTTGCAGCTCGGGCCATATTAATTGCCAGTCGCGGCGCTCCCGGCAATAGGGTGATTGGTGCAAAAGAAGTGCGAAATTCGGGGTGCATATTGATATAAATCTCCAGTTCGGCCCTCTGCTTGCGAACTTCCTGCTCACATAAAGCCATAAGGCTATCGGTGTAGCTCTCTTTATCTACACCAATAGCCAAATCAGTTTCTTTTAGGCGGATATGAAAATAAGACAGGTCTTTCCCAGCATGCAAGGTGCGGTAAACCCTGGTTACGTACTGCTGCCCCGCATTTTTATCCATAGGTCCCTATACTGCCTCCTTGATTTCAAAATGCAACTGGATGGCACGGGTGGGACAACAGTCCAGGCACATACCACAAACCACACATTTAGAGTTATCAAATGATACCTCCATGGAATCACGCTCAATATTTAAGGCCGCGGTAGGACAGAATGAAGCACAGGCCCCGCACTGAATACACACTTCCGGCTGCCATACCACCGTTTCACTAAGGGGTTCCACCACAACTCCCAGGCTCTTTAAGAAAGCTACCCCGGAATCATAACTGGCTTTATCGCCTTCCAGCTCTAAAACCAGAAATCCTTCCTTCTGGGGGTTAATATCTGCTTTTATTATATTAATAATCAGGTCATAATTCTTTACCAATCTATATATTATGGGCTGCTCCGATTGGGCTGCTGAGAAATAGCACACTAGTTTGTTTTTCATCTTAGTTCCTCCTATTCCCGCCATTTAAATTGATTCCGCCGGGGTTTCTTTCCGGGATGGATTTAAAAATGATATCGGCATCCGCTGACGGAAGGTTAGCTACCGGCTGAGTCAATTCAAATTGTCCGCGCTGAATCCAGCCTTTTAATGTTTCCGCTATCTTGCGAGCCCGGGGATAGCTGGACTGAGGGGTGGTTACAACCTCTTTGCCGTTAAATATTATTTTACCACTCTTAAGGTCTTTATAATTAACCAATCCTAAATCCATGGGCTTGGAATAAGGATAGCCTTCACTATAATCTACGATGGGGCAATAAATATCCTCATCCTTTACCGCGGTATAATGCAGCATCTCTTCATCCAGGATAGGAATTGGTATGCCAATACCTACGGCCATGGTGGCTCCGTAGCCAATAAAGCTCAAGCCTACCAGCCAGTTGGGGTCCATCTGTTTCAGATCACCCACCAGGGCTAAGGTTCCGGCTCCTCCCTGGGGAACTCCATTTTCTCCCCGTGGTACATTGGGATGATGCTGGGTTCCATTCCAGGCTACATAGCCAACTCCGCCCCCCAGAAAAATACGCGTACCAATACCAATAGTGCGATAATAGGGGTCGTTCATCAGGGGACTTAGCTGCCCGGCGCTGGAGTAGCTGGCATTGCCCACTTTGGGTTTCAGAATGCCCATATAAGTATATATGGTCTTGTCACCCAGGTTTACCGCGCAGTTGTAATTCTGATAAGCATTGCGCGGATTGAAAAGGAAAGCATCATTTACATCAGCCAGGGTAATAATGGTATCCACTTTGGTGTTCGGGTAGCAATTGGTTCCGTATCCTACCGCTTCAAGTCTTATCTCTTTACCTGCCAATAGATCATGTATCACATGTCCTCCGCCATAACTAAAACGGCCTGGGAACACTTTGTTTTCAGGGTCATTTTCCGGCAACTGACCTGCGCCTATATAGGCATCCACAGCTGCAATCCCACTATAAGCCTCCACTCCATTGAGCCATACTTTTTTCATCTTTATTCTGGGGTTGGCATGTCCGAAGTTGATAAAGGCT
>CAZYJA010000181.1:0-6124 GCA_964647245.1 uncultured Syntrophomonas sp.
TTTAACGGCTGGTGGACAGCTTCATGGAAGCGGTCCTAATTTGCAAGTTAGTTCGTAAACCACTGAGTGACATATAAAGAATTGTTCTCTTGGTAGATTCCCAGGCCTAGTTTTGAGAATCCTCTATTGAGGACATTGGCTCGATGGCCGGATGAATTCATAAATGCATCGTGGGCGCCCTTTATGCTCGAGTTTAACGCGATATTTTCTCCAGCTGCGGAGTAGCTGATCCCCAAACTCTTCATCATATCAAAAGGGCTGCCATAAGTTGGTGAAGTGTGGCTGAAGTAATTATTGACAGCCATATCCTTTGATTTAAGATAAGCTCCATCTGAAAGAGTTTTGGTTAAGGTCAACGCGGGCAGGCCATTTGCCTTGCGGTCGGCATTTATATAACCGAGCATTTCAGTCTGCATTGCGGTAAAGTTCACGTTAGACGGTGGTGCTGACGGGGTATAAGCTTTTACATATCTGCCATCCAGGCAACCTACTGTGTCTTTGCTGTTCTTAACTACATACCAAGTTCCAATCTTGCCGATAACATCCATTACGGTACCTTTTTCGTAGGTGGCTATAATTCTATGATTTGTACTGGCTCCGGTTCTGAAGTTCAATTTGTTTGAGGTAATCTGCACTTGTTTGATACTGGTGGTCGTAAATGTACCTTCAACTTGGTTGACAGGGGGGTTGGCAGGTTGCTGCAGGGGTACGAAAAGGATAAATAATATTAAGAAAAATGGTAAAATCTTTTTCATGTATTAGCTACCTCCTTTTCCCCATTATTACCCGACGTATTGGTCCTTTGCTAGTGTTAAATAAAACCATTGACATAACTATCGGGGCTAAGGCCGCATATTACCAATACCTACCTGCAAATGAGACTTGATTAAACGATGAAACAGGCTGGTTAGCCTGGCCAGGGTGTGTCGATATAGTTGGCGCTTTGCCAGAGCGAGCAAAAAAGGTCAAGAGCAAAATCGGAAGGCCAGTGATTGAAGCGCGTTACGGGATGAGGACACACCCTTGCAGGGGAATGTCCCCCTATAACACTTCGATGAACTGGTCTTCCGATTAACGTAGCTATGGCCTTTTTTGACGGTCTGAGCAGGCTGGTTAGCCTGCTTTATTGATGTAATTGTGCTGGGTTGCAATCCAATTATTTTCTCGAAATAGTTTTCTTGCGGTTGCGAAAAATGGTTCCGCAATATGAACTAATACTTGAAAATAGAAGTATCAAAACGAGATATAATAAATAATAGGGGTTAAATTCACGCATTATCTCCAGGGCCAGGAACAAGGCTCCCGGCAAGCCGAGCAATATACCCCATTGCCAGGAATAAGTTGTTAATAAGAAACCCCATAAAGTACTTAATATGATATAAATCAGCAATAAAATACTTATAACATTCAGCCGTTCGTAAAGATCGCCATCAGAGAATATCGACGCATAAACTCCGAAAAAGCCAAGCGACAGACCAGTACCTATCGCGAGTAACATACCAATAATATTTTTCATATACTACCTCGTTTCATATTATAAGTATAATTCCCTGGGATTTAAGAACTGATGTGAAGTATCTCGGAATTCTATGTTTGGTATAAATAAATTGTACCTATATCAATTGCATTAATCAATGGTCAGGAAAAGGAAGAAACCGTGTCCTTCAGTATTCAGACTAATTGTAAGCATAACAATGAAAAACATTTCATGATATTTTTAGCACATAGCAGGAAATGGCGTATTTATGCTGAATATAACAGAGTTAAACCAATAATAATTATTTGGGGGGTATTGTCTTTGAACAAATTGGAACTTATACAATCAATCGCCGAAAAAACAGAATTCACACAAAAAGATGCTTCCAAAACCCTGAATGCACTGGTAGAAACTATCATGGAAGAGTTGGCCCAAGGAAATAAAGTCCAGATAATAGGATTTGGCAGTTTTGAAGTCCGTGATCGTATGGAAAGGAGACTGATTAGTCTCGCGACTGGACAAGAGATCATCGTTCCCGCTAATAAGGTTCCTGCATTTAAGCCTGGCAAGTTTCTCAAAGCAGCAGTTGCTCCTCCAAAGATTGAACCCCCCGTAATAGTTCCTGAAAAAACTGTGAAAGCAGCCAAGAAAAAGAAAAACAAATAATCCTGGGCTAACGGGGAGTCGGCATTTGCCTTCTCCCCGTAGAAATTATTGACGAGCTTTAAGTAAGTATCTTATTTCAGCGAGTATACGCTCTGCCATGCCTGCCGGTTCGACCACTACCACCACAGCCATCAGGCATTCAAACTCACTTTTATTGTCGAAAACTACTGCGGCTATTATAACCTAATTAGTTATTTGCATAAATATACCAATGGTCAGCCAGTTCAAGGACTAGCCAGTTTTCGATGCCGGTAAATTCTTAATACTTTAGCTCTAGAGAGTTATCCAATAATACGGAAATAAATGGTCGAAGATTATACTGACAACTGTGTGTTATCATGGTGAAAGAATCATAGTTGGAGGTGACAACATGATCAAAAAAATACCCTGGGGTGATATCGCCTATGGAATCGGTATAGCTTGTTTGGTATTATTGTTTGTAAAATAGCATCATATTAAGTTCAAAGTATAACTTGATATGCTTTCAAGTCACCTCAGACCGTCAAAAAGGCAATTGCTACTTCCAAAGACTTATAAAAATCCGGCCTGCTTCGGGTAGGCTTTAATCTTGTTGTTTACGATTGCCTTGCTCTAAAATATTATTGCTCGCTGTAGCGACTTTATTAGACACTCAGAGGACCGCTCTTTTAACCAGGGGAGGTCCTCTTTTTTCTTAGCATTGATTATAGATCTCCACTCAGACAAGATCATGTTGGCTGAAAAATATTTAGTCTTCAGCAGCGAAGGATCAGAGTAAGATTAACGTATTAACTCATAGAAAATAATTCCAGCTGATAGTGGATCTCGGTTTGAACTCACAGTGATCATTTATTCCAGGCACCAACAAAATAAGACCGGAGGCGTTTACTGTTTGGGTTTATAGTAGTTCGTCTTTAAAGACGTGCCATTTTATCATGTTAAAGACAGCCGTATTGTGTTATTATAATAACTTAAATCGGGTCGAAATACGTCGATGTATGTACCTTGATATGAACCTTCGCCGACCACAAGTTGCTTTTGGGCTTAATGGTAGAGAGAATGTGGTTGACGATTATTGGCTGCTTAGCCGGTTTAAGTACAGATTGTTCCGTCGCTATACTGATTTTCTCAATTTCTATTCGAAATCATACATAGATAATTAATGATTCGGCACAAGATATGGGAAATAGCATTCAAATGTAGTTATCGAAATATTTGCTGAGGAGGTATATCTTGAATACGGTAAGATTGGGAAACACAGAAATTATTGCTAACAAAAATGGGTTCGGCGCACTGCCAATTCAACGGGTAAACCAGGATGAAGCATCCATTATATTGAAGAAAGCTTTTCAAAGTGGCATTAACTTTTATGATACGGCCAGATTTTATACGGATAGCGAAGAAAAAATCGGCAATGCCTTAAGCGGCGTGAGAGATAAAATATATATTGCAACTAAAACCATGGCCAATAATGCGAAGGAATTCTGGGGTCAGTTAGAAACCTCGCTGCAACTATTGAAAACTGACTATGTTGATATTTATCAGTTTCACAATCCCAAAACTTGTCCCAAGCCAGGAGATGGGACCGGACTCTATGAAGCCATGTTGGAGGCCAGGGATAAAGGCATGATTCGTTATATCGGCATTACCAATCACCGACTTCCGGTAGCGATTGAGGCTGCAGAATCGGGATTATACGCGACGGTTCAATTTCCGTTTAGTTACCTGGCTACGGATAAGGAAATTGGTCTGGTCAATCTATGCCGGGAACGGAATATCGGTTTTATTGCTATGAAAGCGTTATCAGGTGGACTTATTACCAATGCCGCGGCCGCCTATGCATTTTTAGCCCAGTATGATAATGTTCTGCCAATCTGGGGGGTTCAAAGAGAAACGGAATTGGACGAGTTTATAGCTTATATGAAAAATCCACCGGTTCTTAATGAGGCCTTGACGGCGATCATTAAAAATGACCTTAAGGTATTGAGTGGTGGTTTTTGCAGGGGCTGTGGCTATTGTCTGCCCTGTCCCGCCGAAATCAGTATTCCGATCGCAGCCAGGATGTCACTTATGATCCAACGTGCTCCGGTTTCGATTTATCTGAATGAAGAATGGAAGGCCCAAATGAGCAAGATTGAAGATTGTATTGAATGCAATCATTGTAAGGATAATTGCCCTTACGGGTTGGATACCCCTCAGCTATTGAAGGATAATTGGGAAGACTATAAGAAATATATGTAGTAGCTCCTTGAATTGCTATAATTGAATTATCTAAAAAGTAAGGGGATAATTGATGGATAACAATGACATTTTAATAAGAATAAGATATGCCCTGGACATAAAAGACCCGGATATGGTAGAAATATTTAAATTGGGCGGGGTCGAACTATCCGTAGAAGAAGTGAGAAGCATCCTTATAAAAACGAGAGACAGTTACCATGATAACGAAATAGAAGGTGAACCAGAAAATATCAAATGTAACCATCAAATGTTAGAGTCATTTTTAAATGGTTTAATTATATATAAAAGGGGGAAAAGTGACCCCAACCCAGGGCAGCCGGATAGACCAATACTGTCTATAAAAGGGAGCGAAAACCTTAATAATATTATGCTGAAAAAAATGAAAATAGCCTTATCACTATCCAGTGAAGATATGCTGAATATATTTGAACAAAGCGGATTAAATGTGACTAAAGGAGAATTAAGCGCTCTTTTTAGAAAGGAAGGCCACAAGCATTATAAAGAATGTGGCGACAAATACGCTAGAAGTTTCTTGAAAGGATTAACTATAAAAAATAGGGGATAGTTCGGTTCTTCACATTAGTCTTTTTTTAATCAAGTAATAAGATATGGCAAATATTATACCAACGATGATAATCAGGTCAATCATGTGAAACCAAGGCTTAATTAACTGCCAATTTTCGCCCAGCATTAGCCCCACATAGGTTAGAAACAGACTCCAGATAAGTGATCCTGCCAAAGTGTATATTGTAAAATAGCCTATGTTCATTTTGGCAGCTCCCACCGGTAAGGAAATGAAAGTCCTAATTCCGGGTATTAATCTGGTTAAAAATACCGTGGCATTACCATAACGGGAAAACCATTGTTCAGCCTGTAACAGGCGACGATGGGGAAGGCCGCAATATTTTCCGTAACGTTCGAGAAAGGCTCGTCCACCGATGCGCCCAATATAGTAAGAAGCTAACGATCCAATTGTTCCTCCCACCGTTCCGGCAAGAGCTACGCCATAAAAATCTAAGGTTCCTTTATAAACCAGGTATCCTCCAAAAGGCAATATGATCTCGCTGGGTAAAGGAACATTACAGCTTTCGATTGCCATACCGATCCCAATCCCCCAATAACCCATGGAGCTAATTAACCCAGTAATTTTAATAGTTACCGCTGTAATTAAGGCAACTAACAAAACGACTCCTCCCATAACACCAAGCTTTACGAAAGCGCAAAATTACCACCAGAACATCGGGTACTTTCTGGAAGAAACAGAGTTGTTGACGATTAATGCTACCAAGATTACGATAATCGAACTTGCCAGGACTGGAATTAATAAATAGTATGAACTATGCCCAACTGCACCTAAATGAGCAACAATTGCAGTTCCGCCGCCTGGGGGATGTAAGGTTTTGGTCAGAATCATCAGCAGGGCTGCCAAAACCACTGCCAGGGTAATGGCCCACCACTCATTAGCCCAAAAATAATTGGTTAACATACCGGCCAAAGCCGACATCAGGTGTCCACCCAACACATTGCGGGGTTGAGCCAGAGGATTGTTATAGGATACGAAGAGCATTAAGGCCGATGAGGCAAAAGAAGGTATTAATAAATACATATTATAATGAACACTTATAAAGCTTATTAGCCCCATGCCAATAAATATGCCCAGCAAAGAATACCAACTTTCTAACCACAGCGGAATAATCGCGCTAGAGGATTGGGCAGCATCAGTTTCTTCATCAATAACAATCATGAATATAGCCTCCTAAA
>CAZYJA010000182.1:0-6106 GCA_964647245.1 uncultured Syntrophomonas sp.
TAATGGGTGCTGACATTGCCGATATTGTAGCCAGTAATAATGGCTTGAGCCGGGGTGCGATTGATGAATATGCTTATGCCAGCAAAGTAAAGGCCTGGGATACAATCAAGAGTGGTTTGCTTAAAGAGGCTATAGCCCCCATAACCAAGAAAGTTAAAAAGGCAGAGGTTACCATTGATGCCGATGACGGAAGCAAAAAAACTACTTTAAATGAGATGCTGGTTCAACCGACGTTAAACCAGTGTGGTATCGCAACCTTTGATAACACTGCCCCCCTGGCGGATGGTTCCGCCAGTCTGGTTATGTTGTCTTCGGATCGGGCGAAGGCATTAGGATGCAAAGCCATGGGAAAGGTGGCAGGTTTTGGTATAGCAGCCGGTAACCCGCAATTAATAGAAAAAACTTCACTTAATTCTATTTACAAGGCGTTGGCATTTGCCAATTTGTCACTGCAGGATATTGATTATATTGATTTCCATGAGCCCTCCGCTGCTTATGGTTTAGCCTTGTCAAAACTGCTCGGATATGATGCAGCAGGTAAAATCAATGTTGATGGTGGGAGCCTTGGCTTCGGACATGCAGGAGCAGCGACCGGCGGAGCCATGGTAGTAAACATGCTGTACCGCTTGCAGCGTACCGGTGCCAAATTAGGACTGGTCAACGTGGGAGCACTGGGTGGGCAGTCATTAACGGTAATAGTAGAAAGATAAAACTGTCCAATTAGAGTTCTCAAAATATAAGAGCTAATCCCCCGTAGTATCTTATAGATGCTGCTGATGATCATTCGGGACAGTTACGAAATATATAGTAACCGGTTTGGATGTATTTATTTACTGGGTAAATTGCCATTTGTCCATTTTGTTTCGTGATGATTTAAGGAAGCAATTATGGAATGGTGGTAAAAGCTAGGAATTAAAGGTGCTTAAACAAGGCCTTTAGCCCAACGGGGGGTTAGCTGATCTAAGGTAATACAAATAAGTCTAATGCTTAATACAAACATTAGGCTTATTTGTTGTATAGCTTAAATGGACAATTGCAATCGTTTGTGTTTTTGGATCGGGTTGAATTAGTGAGGTTTAATTATTCTAAACATATTGTAAAGAATAACTATATTTTTTCCATTAAATAGCTATGTTTACTATGTCAATATTTCATAGTTAAACCATTTTTCTCTCACACAAACTTTTTGTTTTTTCAAGTTAATTAATAGATAGCCATTATAATTTTGATATAAGAGGGGAAGAGAGATATGGATTGGCAGGTATGGTTGGTGGGTATCCTTTTTGTGGTAGTTTACGGAGTAATTATATCTGAGAAAATACATCGTACTATCATAGCCTTGTTTGGCGCAACTTTGTTACTGGTTTTAGGTGTATTGGCTCAACATGAAGCTATTGAGTATATTGATTTTAATACCATCGGCTTATTGACCGGAATGATGATAATTGTTGGTATCACCCGCAAAAGTGGCATATTCGAATTTATGGCCATCAAAGCAGCCCATCGCTCCGGGGGAGAGCCTATTAGAATTCTGGTTGCTTTAAGTATAGTCACCGCGTTAGCCTCAGCTATGCTGGATAATGTAACTACAGTACTGTTAATTGTCCCAGTGACTATTTCTATATGCAAGGTTTTGGAAATCAACCCGATTCCGTTTTTTGTGGCCGAAATTATGGCTTCAAATATTGGGGGAACTGCTACCCTTATCGGCGATCCGCCGAATATCATGATTGGCAGTGCGGTTGGCTTAGGGTTTATGGACTTCGTGTATAATTTGACACCGGTAATTATTGTAATATTCATCGTTACAATATTAATTCTCAAACACATATACAAAGATCAGATTAAGTCTACCGAAGAGCATAAGGCTGCAATTCGAGCGATGAACCCCAGCGATTATATCAAAGATGCGATTATACTGAAGAAGTCACTAGTGGTTATTAGCCTGGTCATTCTGGGCTTCGTTCTCCATCAGGCCTTGCATTTGGAATCGGCCACTATTGCCCTGGCCGGAGCAGCAACTCTGCTGATTTTAACCCGGGAAAATCCGGAGGAGATTTTGCACACGGTAGAATGGACCACCCTGTTTTTTTTCATCGGTTTATTTATCCTGGTAGGAGGATTAGAAAAAGTAGGCATTATTGAAAGCATGGCGCGGGAAGCAGTAGCTCTAACTAATGGCAACCTGACTGCTACAACTATACTAGTTCTGTGGTTCTCGGCTATAGCATCGGCTTTTATAGACAATATTCCGTTTGTAGCTACCTTTATTCCTTTGATCAAGGAGATTGGAGTTATAAGTAATATGCCGATTGACGCCTTATGGTGGGCATTGGCATTGGGAGCTTGTCTAGGCGGCAACGGTACCATTGTAGGGGCCTCAGCAAATGTAATAGTAATAGGTATGGCCGAACGTGAAGGTCACCCCATAAGCTTCTGGCGCTACATGAAGGTAGCGTTTCCTCTGATGCTGCTGTCTATTGCTATTTCTACTATATATATAGTGATATTCTATTTGTAGAATGGAATTGGAGGACAAAGGTGGCAGGTTCGCTCTGCCGCCTTTGTCCTCTAATGTATTTCATTTTCACTAGGGGAGTAACTTTTATATAAGTTATAGAGTAATCATGATATAATTACCTTTGAAAAACTCAACAGAAAGGGGGGTAATTATTCTGGATGCGATTAATGCTGGATTGGATGAAAAGCTCTTTGATTATTTACGAAAATCAATAAAAGAAACACCTTATTATAATTTAATAGGCTTAAATTTGCAGCTACTGGCTCCGGGTTATGCTGAATTCCGGGTTGTATCCGCGCCTGACCATATGAACCCCCTGGGTTTAATTCACGGTGGGTTTATCATTTCCATTGTTGATGCCGCAATGGCTAATGCCGTAAGAAGCTTAGGAATAAAAGGTGCTACGGTGGATATTTCCACCTCCCTAATCTCGGTAGCCAAACTTGGAGATACTATAGTTGCCAGGGGTAAGGTCCTAAAGGCCGGTAGGAGTCTGATATTTACTGAGGGACAGATTCATGTCGGGGATAAGCTAATAGGGGATAGCAAGGCTACGTTTTATAAAAGTTCTGATTTGAACTATTAGTCTCAGGAGGAGATGTATTAGTTGGAAAACAATCTTTTTGAGCTTAAGGAATATAGTGTGTTTACATTTATATCAACATCGCAGGCGTTGAAAGCGGAGCGGATACTGAAAAACGCTGCCGCTAATTTTTTGATTATACCCACCCCACGCGAGATATCTACCAGTTGTGGGCTAGCTATTAAAGTTACCTCCTCTGATATGCATTTCTGTTATGATGCTCTGATCGATAACCGGGTGGAAGTAGAAGTTGCCTATCAGGTTAACGTGGTTAATGGTAAAACTCAAATCGAAAGGATCAACCATGAGTAACTACTTAAGCCTGGTCCATGGCTTGCTGGATTCGGGTGGCAAAATGGAGCAATGCCTGGACGGGTTCGTCCATCGGGAGGAGCAGTTACGATTTGCCAGCGCCGTCGCCCGGTCCTTCGAAAATGACACCTTTTTGGCGGCGGAGGCAGGAACCGGGGTGGGAAAAACCTACGCTTATCTGGTACCGGCTTTAATCTGGGCTAAGCAGAACCAGGACAAGGTGGTGGTATCAACCAAGACCAAAGCCTTGCAGCAGCAAATAGTAGATCATGACTTGCCGGAACTCGAAAAGGCCATGGGCTATGGATTGAAATGTACCGAGGCCAAGGGTCGGGACAACTATCTGTGCTGGCATAAGTACCAGCATATTCTGGCCGGCCGAAAAAGACTGGATGAGGGTGAAACCGATTTCATAGAGGCGATATTGAGCTGGGCGGCAACTACCAAAAGCGGTGACCGCAAAGAACTGGCTTTGAAACAGGATTTGATGCAGCACTGGGGAATAGTCGCCGCCGATCGAAATAACTGCCAGCGCGATATGTGTTCATTTCGAGATAAATGTTATCGGCTGAAAATGATCAAAAGTATGAACAAGGCCGATCTGATTGTAACTAATCATGCCTTGCTTTTATCGGATGTGCTGGTAGATAACAGCATATTGCCTGAGTTCGAGTACCTCATCATCGATGAAGCCCACTCTTTTATCAAGGAGTCTTTTGAACGTTTAGCCCATCGTTTTTCCCTATATGATACGCTTAATCTCCTGGAAGTAATTTACGTACAAGATAAACGGGCGAAGAGAGGCTACCTTTTTCACCTGCGAAGTGCTTACGCCCATCTAAGCCCAATAATTGATGAAACCATAATGTTGGTGGATAAAGCCAGCAGACTAACCCGAAAAATATTTGAGGCTATGGGCAAAGGGTTGAGGTATGGTGATGAATTTAATTTCAGTCATATACTAAGCCCGGGTGATAAACAACGCGACTGGTATGCCATAATGCACGAGATCTACCGTCAGGAATGGAAACCTAATCTAGATCTGCTGCTTATTAAGTTGAGAGACATAGCAATGGAACTCGATGGACCAGAGGATGATGGTGGTGATTTGCTGGGGATCATTAATGCTTTGCAGGAAATTGACGAGGTAGCTTTTGCCATAATGGCTGAAGAGATTCATTTTGAGGAGTGTATCACCTGGTTGGATTGCTTAAAGGGAAAAACGGTGGCCCTATGTTCGGCAGCGGTTCATACCGGGGAAAAGTTAAATAAACAGCTTTACCAAAAACTTAAGACTCTGGTTATGGTTTCTGCTACCTTGGCCATTGAGGATCGCTTTGATCATTTTATTGAACGTAACGGTTTAAATGAGTATGCCCGGGAGGGGAAAATGGAAACCCTTTTGGAATATTCACCCTTCGATTATCAAAAACAGGCCTGTTTGTATATAGTAAAAGATATGCCTGACCCGAGCAGCCAAACTTTTAACCGGGAAGTCAATAAAGTGTTGGCTGACATATTTCTAGCTCAGGGAGGGCAAACCATGGTCCTGTTCACTTCCAAGAAACAGATGCAGGATTCAGCTGCCGAGCTGCGCCCTTTTTGTAAGCAACACAAATTGAAATTATTGGTTCAACATGAAGACGGAGAGTTTGCCAGTTTGGTCGAGAAATTTAAGAGCCATGATAATAGTATATTAATGGGAGTTGAGACCTTTTGGGAAGGAATAGACCTGAAAGGGGAAGCGCTTAAATGTCTGGTTATTGTGAAGCTGCCTTTCCGCTCACCCTCAGACCCTTATTGCTGTGCTTGGGATAGATACTATAAAATGCAAGGCAAGAATAGTTTTGCGAATTTTATGCTGCCTGATGCCGCAGTTCGGTTTAAGCAAGGCGTGGGCCGTCTGATCAGGAGTGAGACTGATCGGGGAACGGTAGTGGTTCTGGACACCAGGTTGATAAATCGCAACTACGGGACAGTTTTTAAAAACAGTATTCCGATTAAGAACCTTATTTCGCTGCCCAAAACAGAACTTGGATTCCAATTGGAACAGAGGGTATAGACTGCGGGAACCTCAATAATCAATTAGGGATAAGCCGGCGAAAATATATTCAGAAAGGTAACACTTCTAACCATCCCTTCATATCATAAGGTAAATGCAAATATTTCATAAGAGTATTAAGAAGGGGTGAATTTAGTGAAGGTTTATTATATTCGCATACCAAATTTCTTGAGGGGAATCTTGCTAAAAATTTGGGGATAGCCGGGGAGGGACAAAGGGGACGGTTCTTCTGTCCCTCGTGTTGCCGTTAAGGGGACAAAGGGACAGAAGAACCGTCTCTTTGTCCCCTCATCTTTTAATTTTCACTTAAACCAATACCCAGAATGCCGCCAATGCCGCCCGATACGATGCAAGCGGTGAGGGTATAGACGAATCCCTTGAAATAGATATGGGAAGGATTATAAATAAGCGTAGTTATGAACATCAGCGTAAAAAACATGATGCCTAAACTTACCCCACGCACTAATCCCTTGTTGCCATAAGCCTTACTAACATAGCACCCGCCAGTGAAGACGCTAATTATCAAGACGGCTTTAGCGATGGGATTTAGGAGCGTCTCCTTTAAGCCGGTGTAGTAAACCACTATAGATGCCAAGGTGCACAGTACCATTGCCGTGACTACCGCAGT
>CAZYJA010000183.1:0-6031 GCA_964647245.1 uncultured Syntrophomonas sp.
TTCGACTATGACGAAATCATTTCCCAACCCGTGCATTTTAACGAAGTCCATCCCTTGACCTCCTGACATCTAAAACATTCACTTAATTTTGACATCTACTAATTTCATATTTTAACATAACCAAAGCTGGAATAAAAAGCACTCGCAGGTATACAATTTCAATTGTTTTTGCTAATGGTCCTAAGAGAAATAATTTTAATTCGGCCAAGAGCTTTAATTAAATATTGTCCTAATAAGCCGATGGTGATTCACCATTTGCATCCCGTGGTTGGTTTATTATCATTTCCTAGCCTGGGAAATATTTTTTAAAGCTTAATTTTAGAATAGGTACGGCCCGAAGCAAAAAGTTTTTGCAAGAAATATAATATAAATCGCCAGATAAACTTAATACCCGAGAACATAATTATAATCAGCCATTCCCAGCCGGAAAGGGCGACGGTCTTAAATATATCTTGCAAGAATGGGACATAAATGGCTGCTAGCTGCATAGACACGGAACAGGCAACAGCAATAAGCAGAAATTTATTCCGAAAAAAACCGAGCTCAAAAGGTGAATACTGCTCCGAGCGACACTCAAAAACATAAAAAAGCTGAGCAAAAACTAAAGTAGCAAAAGCCAGAGTCCGCGCCAATGGCAACTCATCCATACCATTCATCCTGGACCAAATAAAGCCGATTAGAAAAGCGCCAATGGTAATTGCGGCGATGTAAGCACCGCGGCCAAATATCGTAAAACCCAACCCGCGCGCAAATATGCTTTCATCTTTGGGTCGCGGCTGCCGGTTCATAATACCCGGTTCAGGCGGTTCTACCCCTAATGCCATCGCTGGCAGACCATCGGTAACCAGGTTTACCCAGAGAAGTTGGATAGGCAGCAAAGGCAGGGGCAGCCCCATTAATGATGATACCAACATAACCAGGACTTCACCTATATTGCAGCCCAAGAGATACCTAATAAACTTCCTGATGTTATCGTATATGGCTCTGCCTTCATATATGGCCTCTACGATGGTTGAAAAATCATCATCGGTAAGAATCATCGACGAAGCTTCTTTGCTGACCTGGGTACCACTTATACCCATAGCTATACCAATATCAGCCGTCTTGATCGCAGGTGCATCGTTAACTCCATCGCCCGTCATAGCTACTACCTGATTCCTATTTTTAAGAACGGTTACGATACGGTTTTTATGCTGAGGAGATACTCTGGCAAAAACCCGATCTTGGATCGCTCGCTTGTATAGGCTTACATCATCCAGCCCATCAATTTCTTTCCCGTTCACAACTGCCGAACTATTGCTTATGCCTATATCGCGAGCGATGGCCGAAGCAGTGAGCGGATGGTCGCCGGTTATCATAATAGGTATAATTCCGGCGCCCAGACACTTCTTTACTGAACCTTTTGACCCGGGCCGGGGCGGGTCAATCATCCCGCACATCCCCACCAGGATCAAGTTGGATTCTAATTTATGCTCAGCCTGATGCTCCCATTCCTCATTATTCAAATCCTTACAAGCGAAGCCTAGGATGCGCATAGCATTGGATGCCCATTTTTCCTGCATTTGCAAGAAATAGCGCTGGTCATCAGCACTGATGCGAACTATTTTCTGATCTTTCATTATATAGTTGCAGGAACTGATGATTACGTCGAGGGCACCCTTTACCATTAGCATCGGTTTATCTTCGGCTACCACCACACTCATCTTTTTACGTTCCGAATCAAAAGGTATCTCTCTTAATAATTTTTTCTTGGCAAAAATCTTGGCTTTGTAAGCCATGGTCAGCAAGGCTGCTTCCGTAGGATCGCCCTGGATTTCGTATTGACCCCTTACCTCACTCAGGCTGGAATTATTACAATTTACCGCAATATTCAAAAAGCGGTTCAGAGTTTTATCTTTTAAAGGATCGATGGCATTATCACGAAAGATAAACCGGCCCGATGGTCGGTAGCCATCACCTTCTATATCAATCACCTGGTTCCGGGTGGCCAACTTCTTCACCGTCATTTGGTTACGGGTAAGGGTGCCAGTTTTATCAGAACATATTACGGTAGTGCAGCCCAGGGTTTCTACTGCCGGCAACTTTCTTACGATGGCATTTCTTTTGGACATTCTCTGCACCCCTAAGGCCAGCACAACGGTTACTATAGCCGGGAGTCCTTCGGGAATGGCAGCAACTGCCAGACTGATACCAGCCATCAGCATCGTCATGACATTCTCGCCCCTTAAAATGCCCAGCACGGCAACTACCAGACAGACTGCCATGCATATTACAATCAGGACTTTACCCAGTTGGTCCAGTTTTAACTGTAACGGGGTCATACTTTTCTCGGTATCTCTCATCATCCCGGCTATCTCACCCATAGTGGTTTGCATTCCGGTCCCTACCACAACCCCTTGTCCTCTTCCGCGGCTAATAGCGGTCCCCATGAAAACCATATTAACGCGCTCGCCTAGCAAGCAATCTGGAGGGCAGATATGGTTAGCATTCTTTTCTACCGGTACACTTTCGCCAGTAAGCGCGGACTCATCCACCTCCATCCCATAGGATTGCAGCAACCTGACATCAGCCGGCACTTTATCGCCGGTATCCAAAAATATAATATCCCCTGGTACTAACTCTGAGGCGGCAATTTTTAGTCTTTGCCCTCCTCTAAGCACGAAAGCAAAAGGCGAGGCCATCTTCTGTATTTCTTCTAAAGATCGTTCGGCTTTATACTCTTGAATGAAGCCCAGGATGGCATTTATCACTACTATGGTCATAATAGTAATGGCATCTACCATATCACCAATTATGCCGGACACTACAGTTGCACCCAGCAAAACTAAAACCATGGTATCGGTAAATTGATTCAAAAGAATTTGATAGGGTTTTATGGAAGGCTCTACCTCCAGAACATTACGGGATTCTAGCTGGCGACGGGCGGCTTCGTTTATGGCAAGTCCTTTATTTACATCGCTCTCTACAGCTTCCAGAGTATCCTCAATACTCTTATGCCACCATAAATTCACTGACATTTATACGCCTCCGTTAAACCTTTTTGACAAATAATTATTCATAAAAGGCCAACAAAAGACCAGAGGACAGGCCCAAAGCCCATCCTCTTAAGATTGTTAACTATTTCCTTTAGGTAATGCCCAACTATTTAACCATTAGCCTGGTGTTTTTTTACCCCAGTTTTTGCAGTTCCTCATCATTAAAGAACTTCTCTTCAACCGTGTTTAGAAACACCATCTCCTTGTATTGACAGGGTTCGCCAGATTCACATTTTTCGAATATTCCGCAGGATTTAAGCACATACTCCTGTACTTTTTTCCCAAACAGGATAACATAAGCCGGTCTTAAAATGTCCAGCTCTTCCAATAGATAGTTCAGACAGTTAATAATAGCTTCGCCCGATGGTTTTATGGGAATCCCGTCACAGATATCATTGCTTAATTTACATATATTGTCCCGATCCAAAAGCTTGCCCGGCAGAAAGAAATTACAACTCCTGCGACTTGAACACGCCTTGGGATGACATCGCACCATGTAGGTATGATAAACTCTATCTACATTAAACTGTTGTTTAATCTTGTTCCTTAATTCAATCAACCAGTTAGTATCTACGGTATAAGTATTTTCGCTCTCAAATACCAGCAGGACCTGAGGCTCCAGATCGCCCTTGCCCAGTGAAGGCTTGCTGGTGCACATGGTTAATGACAAACATCTAGAGCATTGTGCTACTCGCTTTTCCATCCTTATAATTGACTTAATTTTCTGGTCTCTGCCGTTTTCATCCATAAATACCCTCCGCTTTACTGTGAACTTCAACAACAAAGTGATTCTTACTTTTCCCTAGCATTCGACATATATTAGCTGATTCCTCTTTCTACCAAAATAAATCTGTGACTATACCAAGTTCAAAGAAAATACCGCCTTACTGGCGGTAAATTAACATCATCGAATTAAAATCCGAATATATCAAATGATCATTTGCCGATTAATAAAAATTAAATACTAATTTATTTTATACAAATACTCCCTGGTTCTAGCACTTATACCCCAGGTAGCATCCGTCAACCTGGCAGATACATAACTGCGGATGTTATCATCCATTTCCGGACTTTGTAAATCAAATAGTATATAGAAAGCTCTTAAGATATCGTTCATATTCATTAACAGTCTCTCTGGGGGGGCATTCTTCAGTAAACTATCTTTCTTCCCATAGAAGTAAACCATACGCCTCAATAACCACATTATTTCTACATTACTAAATAATTTTTTATTAATAATCTCCGTCAACAGATTATCTGGTCCAATAACCGACTCACGATTCTCTAAATCCTTCCATTCGCTAGTTTCGGTTACGGTGAGCGGAAGACCTAATATATTTTTTTCCACTGCTATACCTCCTGCTTTCCGTTATCTGATAACTCTTCTGGCTCCCACATAGGCATTCAAGTAATAACCTTTGGTCAGTGAAGAATAGATAACCCCTCCGCTGCGTGGAGAACTGGAGTGAATGAAATTGCCGTTGCCAGAGTATATCCCGACGTGATCTATGCCTGATCCCGAACACGCAAAAAATACCAGATCGCCTGCGACCAGATTACCTTTCGCAACAGCTACCCCAGATCCGTATTGGGATGCAGCAGTGCGCGGCAAATCAATCTTAAATTGCGCGAACACATATTTAGTAAAACCAGAACAATCAAAACCTCCCGGTTTAGACCCGCCGTAGCTGTAAGGAGTCCCTAAATATTGGGCGGCTTTTTCGATAATTCGGGAGCCATTAATATTTTCTCCTGACCTGGATACGGGAACATAATCAACTGATCCTGATATTTTCAGAGTGTCTCCGACATGGATGAGATCGCCGGCCAAACCATTCAAATCTCTGATATTCTGTACACTGGTACCATATTTAGTGGCGATACTCCAGAGACTATCGCCAGGGTTCACGGTGTGCACCGAGGAAACCGCAGTTGAAACCGCAGCTGAAACTGGTGCCGCTGGAGGTGCGTATTCACTACCCAGAATGAGTACTTGACCTATATTAAGCCTATCGGAGTTAAGGCCATTTAATTGTTTAATTGCATCGACACTAACTCCGGTAGATCGAGAAATATCCCACAGGCAATCGCCATTCTTTACCACGTAACTGGTGGGACTAGCCAAGCTTGTCCCCGTAAATACCAACATAAAAGTCGCTAAAAAGCCAATACAAAAAATTCTTCGCATTCTATCCCTGCCCTTCATAAAAACTAGCCCAATTTGATTATAAAGTGCTAACTTCTACAAGAGCAGGATAAAATCCTGCAAAAAATCTAAATATTATCTAATTTTTGTACCTTGTTCTCGCGATAGTGTCGAATTTGTTCCATAGTACTTTCATCAATGCCGCTCAGACCTAATCGACTACGATTCTCACCGCTTCCCCCGCCATGGAAATCTGAACCTCCGGTGGTTAATAAATGGTGATCTCTGACCAGCTGACTAAATGCTTGTATCTGGACACTACTGTGCTCAGGATAGTATACCTCCAAACCTTCAATCCCCATAGCTATTACCTCGATTATCTTGGTGGAATCTTTGATTAGTCCGGGATGTGCCAATACACTTATTCCCCCGGCCTGTTTTACTAGCTCTATAGCCTCAACTGGTTGAAATTTGTAGCGGGGTACATAGCCCGGCTTTCCGCGGGCAATATATTTATCAAAAGCATCCTTCTCAGACAGAACATACCCCGATTGTACCAGGGCTCTCGCAATGTGCGGGCGGCCAATAATATCTCCCCCGGCCAAAATTTGCACCTGTTGAAAATTGATTCCCAGACCGATTGCGTTTAAATTATTAACCATTTGTTCGGCCCTTTGAAAGCGCTGCTTACGGATTTCATCCAATCTATTTAACAGTGCTGCATTATGGCAGTCAATATAGTAACCCAAAATGTGTAATTCATCCTCACCAAAGTCAGTATTCAGTTCAATTCCTGGAATGAAATCGATATTAATGCCCTGCTTCTTGATAAATTGCCAGGCCCATTCCA
>CAZYJA010000184.1:0-6016 GCA_964647245.1 uncultured Syntrophomonas sp.
TAATTCAGCGCGGCGGTCACGCTGGGGCGTAGATCTTTTTGCTTCCCTCAGAGCCTGTTTTGGAATGAGCTCTTCACGGGAGGGGAGCGCTTTCTCCGGGATTTGATAGCCCACATAATCCTCAATCTCGCGCAGCATTTTGATTTCACCAGCGGTAACGAGGGTAATGGCAACCCCGTCATTGTCTATTCTTCCAGTCCGGCCGATACGGTGAACGTATTTTTCTTTATCGCTGGGGATATCATAATTAACAACCAAACCAAGCTCTTCGATGTCGATTCCTCGGGCGGCGACATCTGTTGCAATGAGAAATGGAAATTCTCCGTTCTTAAAACGCTGCATAGTCGTAAGGCGATCCATTTGTTCCATGCCCCCATGCAAACCCCAGCACCTATAGCCCTGAGTCTTCATCCGCTGCCATAATAGCTCCACTTTATCTCTGGTATGACAGAAGACCATACAACTATCCGGTCTCTGAACCGAGATAATCTGATTCAAGAGAGCAAATTTGTCATCCTCTTCGACGGCATAATAATGTTGATCAATTCTGGCGGTGGTTGGACTAATTGAGGTTACTTCAATCCTCATGGGGCAGCGCATGTATTTACTGCATATTTTTTCAATGGCATCAGGCATGGTAGCTGAGAATAACATCGTTACCCGATTGGGCGGTAAAACATTCAGAATGGCCTCTACTTGGTCGATAAAGCCCATATTTAGCATTTCATCCGCTTCATCCAGCACCAGGTACTTGATCTCGTCGAAGCTCACATTTCCTCGCTGCAGGTGGTCCAAGATTCTTCCCGGGGTGGCCACAATGATATGGACCCGTTGTCTAAGCTGACTTTTTTGCATATAAATGGGCTGTTGACCGTAAATGGCAACAACCCGGATGCGATGCAAGCGACCAATATTGGCAATGTCCTCCTGGACTTGTACGGCCAATTCCCGGGTGGGGGTAAGCACTAATGCTTGAGGATTCCTTCGTTCCAAAACGATTTTTTCACAGAGTGGTATCGCGAAAGCAGCGGTCTTGCCACTGCCGGTTTGAGCTTGGACGATGAGATCCCGGCCTGCCAAGGCATGAGGGAGGACCTGCTCCTGTACATCGGTCGGCGTATCATAACCCAATTTCTCTAAGGCTTGCAATATGTTTGCAGAAAAACCATACTGCTTAAAATTTATCCTAACCATCTTATAACAACCTCATATCATCTCAAAATTGTACCTATAGTTATTATCTATTTAATTTTAGTTAAAAGCCATGGTTGCGACTCAAGTTATATGATCCAAAATAAAATGGGGGAAGATAAATGGCTAAACTTTCTTTCGTTGAGTTCGCGGACATGCTGGATCTGGCAGTAGATCGCTTTGGTTGATTAGAACCTATGTTCATTGCAATGTAATTAAATGGTACAATTGATACATAGTACAGCGCGTTATGAATTTATTAATGGAGAGAACCTATGACATTTTCTGTATTATCCACAAAACTGCATAAGCCGCAGTTGCCTGACAGCGTGATTGCAAGAGAGTCACTACTAAAGGACTGCGACTGGGCAAGTATGATTCTGGTATCAGCACAAGCTGGTTCGGGAAAATCAACGGCAGTAAGTGCCTGGCTATCGGAACAAAGCAAGGCATACTGTTGGTTCTCACTCGATGATTGGGACAACGATTTGATGCAATTTTTTGCCGGACTGATTGCTGGAATAAAAACTATTGATGCACTTGCATCCGAAGCGCTCAGACAGCTCTTCGACGCTTTTCAATCTATCGGCTTTGATGTGTTTCTAAGAGCACTGATCAATCAACTCCATGCTATCAAATTTCCATATATTTTGATTCTGGACGATTATCACGTTATAAGAAATGATCAGATCAATCAAGTGATGAGGACCATACTGGAACACTTTCCGCCATCGATGCAGTTAGTATTGATCACTCGGGAAGATCCTCCATTTCCACTGGCAAAAATGAGAGCAGCTAAGAAAATGTTCGAACTCAGAACATCACAACTGAGATTTACGGAGGAAGAGGTTAGGGTATTTTTTGCGCAGCAACCTCATATTTCCCTGGAAAAAGAACAAATACAGCACCTCATCAACCGGACAGAGGGATGGATTGCGGGCCTGCAGATGACAGCGCTCTCTATGGAGGGAATAGATGATATAGGTGGTTTTGTCGAGGCATTATCAGGCAGTCATTATTATATTATGGACTATCTGATGGAAGAGGTCCTGGAGCGTCAGATGCCTGAAATTAAGGAATTTCTTCTTAAGACATCCATATTGGAATTTTTCTCGGATGAACTCTCGGATGCCGTGGTCCAACTGGAAACAGGCAGCTCGAATGCCATTATAGAAAGACTTGTAAAGACGAACAGCTTTATAATCTCCACGGAGTCGTCTCATAAGTGGTTCAGGTATCATCATCTATTTAGAGATCTTCTAATAAAACGGCTGGAGCAACAATCAAAGCGGGCATTGGAATCACTCCATCATCGCGCCGGGCTTTGGTTCAAAATAAATGGATTCGAGCCACAGGCCATTCATCACTTGCTTAAGGCAAATGCCTTGGAGGAAGCAGCGGCACTTATTGAATGTAAATGGGCCGAAATGGACATGCAGCTTCAATCGGCATCCTGGCTGGACATGGCCCGGAGGCTGCCAGCAACTATTCTGGAAAGAAGTCCAGTACTTACGATGGGATATGGTTGGGCACTGCTTGATAAGGGTGATGTAAAAACTTGCACGGAGTGGTTTGACAAGGCTCTGAGCTTGTACAACCTGGTTCAAACAGATGATCGTCCCGAAGACATCATAATAAATGACCGCACCCAGTTTGATTTATTGCCGGCTACGATTGCTTCGGCATATAGTTACATTGCAGCAGCAACAGGGGATGTTGAAGGTGTTTTCTCTCATACGCGCTATGCTCTGGAGCTGCTCCCAGGTGATCAATATGTTAAACGTGGCGTTGTGAACATGTTGCTGGGATTTGCCCACTGGGAAAATGGTGATCTGCATGAGGCGGAATCTGTGATTGTAGGTTCGCTGAAAAACATTAAGAAAGCGGCTAATCCACTCATGGAGAATTCTTATTACATGGTGCTGGGGGAGCTGTATATCCAGCAGGGTGACTTGAGTAAGGCCCAAGCAATTTTTGAACAGACCATCTCAAGGTTAGTCAAAGAGAATCTAGTTACCATCTTACTACCCAGTCTGTATTTGGGTTTAGCTAAAATCGCTTTCCTGCAAAGTGATAACAGGCAAGCTTATGCACTGCTGGAGGAAAGCAAGGCCCATGGTCAGAGGTTTGCCATAATGGATTGGAAATACAAATACTATCTGTTGCTGGCGAGGATCTATTGCCATGAGGGATTGTACGATTTGGCCCTGGGCTGCATCAATGAAAGCAAGACGTATTACCACATTAATCCCATTCCTGAAGATGTTAGCATCGACGAGGTAGAAAAACAGATAGAAGCAGCGGCACATCATCAGACTAGTCGGCTTTTGAGTATAAAGGATGAAAATGAGCCGGCATTTGCCAGGGAACATGTTAACCAATCACTCTCAGAGCCCCTTACGGTAAGAGAGCTGGAAGTACTGGCATTGATTGCGTCCGGATTATCTAACCAGGAGATTTGTAATACGCTCTTTTTGGCCTTGAGCACCGTGAAAGGCTACGTTCAAAACATCTTTGGGAAATTAGAAGTCAAGCGTCGTACCCAGGCTGCGGCGAAAGCAAAAGAACTGGGATTGGTATAGAGCTTTGGCGGCCCTTGAGCAAACCCTACTTTATTAAACTAAATACCCTACTTTAGAAGGTGCAGAGGCCTCTTCGGTTTTGGCATGCTTATAACAAATAAGCAACAAAACGAGGAGGTTTTTTTATGGAGATATTTATTAAGGGGGATGAAAAAGAAATGATTCCAAACCAAAAGACAGCAAGATTGGCAGGATTATTATTGCTTCTAATGTTTGTATTTGGTCCCATCGCTCAGATTATTCGTGACAAATTATTCGTACCTGGTGACATGGCGGCCACGGCTAATAATATTATGGCTAATGAATCTTTATTTCGCCTGGGTTTTGTCAGCGATTTAATTATGATGACAATTTTTGTATTTCTGCCTTTAGCCTTATATAAGCTGCTTAGTACGGTTAATAAAAATCAGGCGATGATCATGGTTATTTTGGCTATAATCGGTACCGGGATAAACATGATTAATCTCTTAAACGAATTTGAATCCCTACACCTGTTAAGCGGTGCAGAATATTTAAGTGTCTTTACAGTAACTCAGCTGCAGGCTCAGGCAATGCTATCATATGATTTGTATTTGCATGGATATGAAATCGCTAATATATTCTTTGCCCTATGGCTTGTTCCTCTTGGCCTTTTAGTTTACAAGTCAGAATTTCTGCCCAGATTTCTGGGGATTTTGCTGGTGGTTGGCGGTTGCAGCTTACTTCTGAATGTTTTTGTACATTTTCTGTTCCCAGGCTATACAACTGTTAGTACGATTCTTTTAATACCACAAACGATCGCAGAATTTATATTCTTAGGGTGGATGTTGATTAAAGGTATAAATGAATCAGAGGTAAAAGCAGTTAAGATCTGTTCAGATAATGCTGTATAAAACTGGTGCGAGCTTTCACTATATGTTTTTCTCTGGGGTGGAGATTATCGGGAATGCCGTGATTTTGATGCTTGCACTTCGTTGGAAGCAGTTGATTTAGGTGGTGAAACATGTTATATGAGATCATTATTGGAGGGTACATTCGTGAGGCTTGGTTTGAAGGGCTTACAGTTATAAAACAGCCCGATTTCACCACGAAGCTGTGTGGAAATCTCGTTGATCAATCGGCTTTATATGGAGTGCTTCGAATAATTAATGATTTGGGGGTTGAGCTAATATCAGTCAATCGCATAACACCGATAATATAACAGCAAAAATGGTTTATCCCCTTGTCTCTATTTATTTCATCGTATCTTTTAGAAGGTGTGAGTAGTTCCTGGCACCGTGTAAAATGCGGTAGATATAGATCTTGTTGTCTATAAAGCGATAGAAGGCTATATAAGGGTCAACGATAACCATCCTAAAATTGAATTTATTAAGAGAACGATCGATCAGTGGTGCACCTGAATGCGGATAATCCTCAAGACGTTGTAGAGCCCGCATAATACTTCCAAGTATTCCGTCTGCCGCCTGGGGATTTTCCATCATAATATAGTCGAATATTTCGTCTAAGTCTGAATCGGCGGAAGGTAGTAACTCAACGCAATACTTTTCCATTAATTTTCTCCTTCAGCCGCTTGTGAGCTTCATTAAGTGAAATAGTCGGCTCTCCTGCCAGACGCTGTTGTTCAGCGAACATAAGTTTTTCACGTAAGTCCAGCATAGCTTCCCGACGTTCAAAGGCCTCAATGCTCATAACTACAAGGTCGCCCTCGCCGTTGCGCGTGATGTAGACTGGCTCGGCTTTTTCATGGGCAAGTTGGGCAATGGAATTATAATCATTCCGCAGGGCAGTGGATGATTTTATAATCATATTGGTATCCTCCAATCATATTATTATACTATTATTATACGATAATTAAGTTAGAATATAAATAGACAGAAGATTTCAGAAAATATGGCGAATCAAATCTTTCGGGTAGAAAGGGGTTATACATGAGCGCCAGTGCTGGTTGATGTTCCGAATCCCTCTGCAGGCGTATAGATGTTATGGGAACCACCAAGATCAACGAAATGTTTGCCGATTTCGGAGGCATAAAAAATGCCCGCAAGTTTATAAAAGAAAAGACTAGGGAAAAGCAGGGGCGTTAACCCGGTGCCTGACTGGTTTGAAGCATATCCGGTGAAAAAAATACCGGTGTAAAAAATGGGGGGCGATCAATGCTACTATGAAACCAAAAAATTTAGACAGATTCAACATGAAATCTTCCAAAAGAAATTATTGGAGGAATTAAGCAATGTCTGATCAAGCTAGGATTTGCGCTAAATTAG
>CAZYJA010000185.1:0-5958 GCA_964647245.1 uncultured Syntrophomonas sp.
CAGTCGAAAAGATAACTTATTAATAGCTTCAGTAGTGTTTTTTACGAAAACAACGGCATCCCGGGTAAGGTCAGCCCCCACAAATTTGCCGATTACCGCGTGGCAATCATCATAAATTTTGGAGCTGATCAGCGATTTGTATCCGGTGCCCCGGTGAACCCCGGAATACCAGTCCAGATAATCATCCATGGCTTTTAGAACTGGTATCAGCGGCGGGGTGCTGGCCGCGTTATCGAAATAAGTATACTTTCTTTGGCTATTGCCTTTTACCGGGACTTTTTTATCAATGCCCTTGATATCGCGGCGCAATATATAAGCGGGGGTTTTATTTGTAAACATAGTAGTCTCTTTTCATACATATTTGTATCTATAATATGTTGATCAGAGCAGTTAGGTTACCTAAGGGTTATGGGTAAATTAAATAAATAATTGAATGTTCGCATCCATAGCGTCTTGTAAGTAGGCCTGAACGTCAATAACCTCTACACCTTCCAGCAATTCTTCCGCTTTAAAACCCATTATCTCCAGGGAAAGCTTGCAGGCACAGAACCGGACCCCTTTTTTACGAGCCCCTTGCAGGAAATCTTTTAAATGAGGAGTATGATTTTCGTCCATCATCTCCAGGAGCATACCCTTACCTAATCCAGCCATATTCATCTTGGAAAGCGGCAGCATCTCTGCAGCGGCCGGGGTAATTGACGCAAACATTTTTTCGTATAGGTTTTTGTCTTCCATAGACATTTTCTCGGCATCTCGAAGAATAAACAGGCCCCAGAAAGCACAGAACACCGTTGCGGTCATGCCCATTTCTCTGGCACCATTGGCCAGAATTAAGGCAGCCAGACACTTATCATAATCGCCGCTAAAAAGAAGAATATTCAAGTGTTGGTTTTTGTTTTCCAATAGAAAGCTCCTGTTCTAAATTTATTCACCATATTGAATTGCACTACGGTGTCAAATATTAGTTTTACCTTCTACTAGAAAATATATTTGCTATTTATCTGCAAGATTAGGGATGGTTCTTAATTAAATCCTTAACCACCTCAGCAGCTATCAACAGTCCGGCCACCGAGGGCACGAAGGCTATACTGCCTGGAATTTGGCGCCGGGCTGAACAGGTGCGGGTGGACCCTTTAGGGCAGATACAATCGGTTGAGCAGTTGTAATCCTCCGACTCGACTGGCTTTATCGGCTCTTCCCGGGAGTATACAACCTTTAAATCTTTTACATCCCGCTTTCTCAGTTCTCGGCGCATAACTTTGGCCAGAGGGCAAACTGAAGTAGCGTATATGTCTGCAATCTCGAATTTAGTCGGGTCCAGCTTATTGCCAGCACCCATGCAGCTTATTATGGGAATGTTCTGCTGTTTGGCATTAACCACCAGGTCAATCTTGGCGGTTACCGTATCAACCGCATCGACAATGTAGTCGTAATCGTTAGTAATTAATTGGGAAGCGCATTCCGGCATATAGAATGTTTGATGGGTGGTAACTTCAGCCCGGGGATTAATCTCGAGAATGCGAGCCTTCATAACCTCCACTTTGGGTTTGCCTATGGTCTTTCTGGTAGCATGGATCTGCCGATTAATGTTGGTCAGGCATATGCAGTCATCATCAATCAGCACCAGTTTGCCAACCCCCGACCTAACCAGCCCCTCTACCGCGAAAGTTCCCACCCCGCCGATGCCAAAAACGGCCACTTTGCTTCCGGCCAGCTTCTCGACGGCTTTTTTGCCTATTAGTAACTCATTTCTGGAAAATTCGTAAAGCATATCTTTTCCTCTCAAGTTGGTTTACAAAAAGCCTAATTTCTTCACTCTATGATTTTACCCATTATTCCTTCGCATGCAAAGAATATGCACTGTATAGAGCTATTTGCTATAATCTATTATATTAAACATTACTAAAGAATCGAGATACTAATGCGCAATCCTGGGAAAACGGAGGATAGTTGTGAATCAAGCGAGAGTGGGTATTAGGAAGTTGTTTTTTCTGCCTTCAAAGAATATTTCCTTGACTATCCCCATAGTCCTTTTACTAGGATTCTTAACGGGTATGGTAACGGATACAACTGCGCTAAAACAGTTGATACTTCCGATCACAATGCTTATGATTTTTCCGACCATGATAGGGTTCAAGCCTAAAGAAATACTTAATTTATCCCATGGCAAGCTTTCGGTCACGGTTATGCTTTTGAACTTCTTGTTTATCCCCGCCCTGGCCTACATGCTGGGGACTCAATTTCTCTTAAATGATCCACAGCTCTTTGCCGGTTTATCAATCGCGGCTTTATTGCCCACATCCAACATGACGATTGCATTCACAATGCTAGCTAAAGGAAATGTTACAGCTTCTATTAAAATGGTGACTTTAGGCTTATTGCTGGGGTCTTTGCTCGCACCCTGGTACCTCTATATTATGGTTGGTAAGTATGTTCCAATGGATATATTAGCTACTATTAAAACGGTTGCGCTGGTTATTCTGATTCCAATGATACTGGGCATGCTCACCTATAATTATTTTATGAAAAAGTATTCCCCCGAATACTTTCTGAAGGAAATCAAACCTTATTTGCCTGCGACCACCTCATGGGGAATGGTTTTGATTATTTTTATCGGTATAAGTATGAACGCCCCCAGGATCGCATCCCATCTTGATATTTTTGTAGTAGCCTTTTTCGTTCAGCTTCTTTTTTATTTTATTAATTACCTGGCAGCTGTATTAATCGGACGAAAATTCTTTGCAGAAAAAGATAGTCTTACTCTAGTGTTCTCAACCGTTCTCCGCAATCTTTCCATATCTATGGGCTTGGCAGCAACTGCGTTTGGTTCTAACGCTGCGTTAATGGTCTCCCTGGCTTTTCTTATCCAAGGTCAGGCGGCTGCATTATTCATAAAAGTTAACGATAAATATCACTTGCTTATTCCTAAGGGGAAAATCCCACCGGGTAAATTCGGGGACGGTTCTTGAATTGAATTCGCGAATTCAATTCAAGAACCGTCCCCGAATTTACCCGGTGGGATTTTCCCCTTAGGAATAAGCAAGTGATATTTATCGTTAACTTTTATGAATAATGCAGCCGCCTGACCTTGGATAAGAAAAGCCAGGGAGACCATTAACGCAGCGTTAGAACCAAACGCAGTTGCTGCCAAGCCCATAGATATGGAAAGATTGCGGAGAACGGTTGAGAACACTAGAGTAAGACTATCTTTTTCTGCAAAGAATTTTCGTCCGATTAATACAGCTGCCAGGTAATTAATAAAATAAAAAAGAAGCTGAACGAAAAAGGCTACTACAAAAATATCAAGATGGGATGCGATCCTGGGGGCGTTCATACTTATACCGATAAAAATAATCAAAACCATTCCCCATGAGGTGGTCGCAGGCAAATAAGGTTTGATTTCCTTCAGAAAGTATTCGGGGGAATACTTTTTCATAAAATAATTATAGGTGAGCATGCCCAGTATCATTGGAATCAGAATAACCAGCGCAACCGTTTTAATAGTAGCTAATATATCCATTGGAACATACTTACCAACCATAATATAGAGGTACCAGGGTGCGAGCAAAGACCCCAGCAATAAGCCTAAAGTCACCATTTTAATAGAAGCTGTAACATTTCCTTTAGCTAGCATTGTGAATGCAATCGTCATGTTGGATGTGGGCAATAAAGCCGCGATTGATAAACCGGCAAAGAGCTGTGGATCATTTAAGAGAAATTGAGTCCCCAGCATGTAGGCCAGGGCGGGGATAAACAAGAAGTTCAAAAGCATAACCGTGACCGAAAGCTTGCCATGGGATAAATTAAGTATTTCTTTAGGCTTGAACCCTATCATGGTCGGAAAAATCATAAGCATTGTGATCGGAAGTATCAACTGTTTTAGCGCAGTTGTATCCGTTACCATACCCGTTAAGAATCCTAGTAAAAGGACTATGGGGATAGTCAAGGAAATATTCTTTGAAGGCAGAAAAAACAACTTCCTAATACCCACTCTCGCTTGATTCACAACTATCCTCCGTTTTCCCAGGATTGCGCATTAGTATCTCGATTCTTTAGTAATGTTTAATATAATAGATTATAGCAAATAGCTCTATACAGTGCATATTCTTTGCATGCGAAGGAATAATGGGTAAAATCATAGAGTGAAGAAATTAGGCTTTTTGTAAACCAACTTGAGAGGAAAAGATATGCTTTACGAATTTTCCAGAAATGAGTTACTAATAGGCAAAAAAGCCGTCGAGAAGCTGGCCGGAAGCAAAGTGGCCGTTTTTGGCATCGGCGGGGTGGGAACTTTCGCGGTAGAGGGGCTGGTTAGGTCGGGGGTTGGCAAACTGGTGCTGATTGATGATGACTGCATATGCCTGACCAACATTAATCGGCAGATCCATGCTACCAGAAAGACCATAGGCAAACCCAAAGTGGAGGTTATGAAGGCTCGCATTCTCGAGATTAATCCCCGGGCTGAAGTTACCACCCATCAAACATTCTATATGCCGGAATGCGCTTCCCAATTAATTACTAACGATTACGACTACATTGTCGATGCGGTTGATACGGTAACCGCCAAGATTGACCTGGTGGTTAATGCCAAACAGCAGAACATTCCCATAATAAGCTGCATGGGTGCTGGCAATAAGCTGGACCCGACTAAATTCGAGATTGCAGACATATACGCTACTTCAGTTTGCCCTCTGGCCAAAGTTATGCGCCGAGAACTGAGAAAGCGGGATGTAAAAGATTTAAAGGTTGTATACTCCCGGGAAGAGCCGATAAAGCCAGTCGAGTCGGAGGATTACAACTGCTCAACCGATTGTATCTGCCCTAAAGGGTCCACCCGCACCTGTTCAGCCCGGCGCCAAATTCCAGGCAGTATAGCCTTCGTGCCCTCGGTGGCCGGACTGTTGATAGCTGCTGAGGTGGTTAAGGATTTAATTAAGAACCATCCCTAATCTTGCAGATAAATAGCAAATATATTTTCTAGTAGAAGGTAAAACTAATATTTGACACCGTAGTGCAATTCAATATGGTGAATAAATTTAGAACAGGAGCTTTCTATTGGAAAACAAAAACCAACACTTGAATATTCTTCTTTTTAGCGGCGATTATGATAAGTGTCTGGCTGCCTTAATTCTGGCCAATGGTGCCAGAGAAATGGGCATGACCGCAACGGTGTTCTGTGCTTTCTGGGGCCTGTTTATTCTTCGAGATGCCGAGAAAATGTCTATGGAAGACAAAAACCTATACGAAAAAATGTTTGCGTCAATTACCCCGGCCGCTGCAGAGATGCTGCCGCTTTCCAAGATGAATATGGCTGGATTAGGTAAGGGTATGCTCCTGGAGATGATGGACGAAAATCATACTCCTCATTTAAAAGATTTCCTGCAAGGGGCTCGTAAAAAAGGGGTCCGGTTCTGTGCCTGCAAGCTTTCCCTGGAGATAATGGGTTTTAAAGCGGAAGAATTGCTGGAAGGTGTAGAGGTTATTGACGTTCAGGCCTACTTACAAGACGCTATGGATGCGAACATTCAATTATTTATTTAATTTACCCATAACCCTTAGGTAACCTAACTGCTCTGATCAACATATTATAGATACAAATATGTATGAAAAGAGACTACTATGTTTACAAATAAAACCCCCGCTTATATATTGCGCCGCGATATCAAGGGCATTGATAAAAAAGTCCCGGTAAAAGGCAATAGCCAAAGAAAGTATACTTATTTCGATAACGCGGCCAGCACCCCGCCGCTGATACCAGTTCTAAAAGCCATGGATGATTATCTGGACTGGTATTCCGGGGTTCACCGGGGCACCGGATACAAATCGCTGATCAGCTCCAAAATTTATGATGATTGCCACGCGGTAATCGGCAAATTTGTGGGGGCTGACCTTACCCGGGATGCCGTTGTTTTCGTAAAAAACACTACTGAAGCTATTAATAAGTTATCTTTTCGACTG
>CAZYJA010000186.1:0-5951 GCA_964647245.1 uncultured Syntrophomonas sp.
GGCTGTACCATGTATTTTGCCCCGAACCCCATCAATTATCATCTCCCGGTCCTTGTAAGACTCTCCAGTTTCAAATAGCTTCATGGTATAAGGGGCCTTACCGCTAAATAAATCAAGTATATGAATACCAATAATTTCGTCATCTGCGTAACCGGTAATTATTTGGGCAGCCCGGTTGGATTGAGAGACTCGGCCCTCTTTGTCAAGCACTATTAAGGCATCGTTCATAGCATTGAAAACCGATGTCAATTCCATATGCATGTACTGGATAGCCTGCTGTTCTTTACGTAATTCCTTTTCCTGGTACAAGTGACAATTCTGCACTTTGTTGAGATCGTTATGAATAGCTACCGCCATATTTTGGCATGAGCTATAGCCACAGGCAGCACAATTTCTAAAATCCTTCTCTTCAAATTTAAGCATACTTATGTAGATATTTTCTAATTCGCTATCATTGGGTATTTTGATTTGGTGTAAATAAGACAAATCTTCATAATCCGGAATTTTAAAATCATGAGTTTTGATTAGTTCAGATAAGAATGCTTCCAGCTGGGTATTAACGGCTTTATCTCTTATGCTTTGCTCGGAACGGGTAGCTATAACATATTCTATTTCCCGGATTGATTTGTTAACGCACCCTACACCAGCGTTACATCCCTTTTCACAACTTAGAATATCAACTATTATCGGTAACGGGGAATCCCCCTTGCAGATTGATTCCTGAAGGTTGTCCAGATAACCGTCAAACACCAACGAACCCTCCACTCTGGCAATGGAGCTGGCCGGAGTACCGGGATAGTGGTACAGGTACGATTCTTTAAAGCCACCGGGGGTAGAGAAATTAGTGGCTATCCCTGCCGGAACCAGATTGTCAAACTTCCCGTCCGGTAATATGTCCAAGTTAATACCTTTGTCCGCAAAAATGTTCTGCAATGACTGATATAGCACATTATATGTGATGAGCTTCTGGTTGCGAATCTCCCTTGTTTTCTCCATGCAGGGAGAAAACAGAACCAGTTCGGCATCAGGATGTAGTGATTTTACATAAACAGCCAGATTATGGACGGGGCTGCCAAAAGGAGCTAAATGCTGAATTAGTTTCGGATATATCAACTGAATATATTTAACTATAGCCGGACAGGGCGAGGAAATCAGCGGCAAGTTAACCCGCTCATACTTAATAGCTTGGTGATAAAGTGCCACTGTAATTTCAGCACCCAGAGACACATCGTATACATGCTTAATATTTAAATGTTTTAAGGCCGTAATTAGTTTATATAAATTAAAATTACTTGGAGCAGAGGGTGCAATCAGAGCAACTATTTCCTTTTGAAGCAGAGCGTTCAAAAACTCAGGCTGGTCATCAACAACGAACCGGGCACTTTTTTCAGCTACCCCACCATGGCTTTTTAAACACGCATCAACGCACCTACCACACCCTATGCATAAATCATTATTGAATTTAACCACCTCGCCGCTGCCGTTATTGCATATTTTTACGGGACAGACGGCAATACACTGGTGACAATTGGTACAATTCTCTTTTTTAATCCTGATGATTTCCATAAAATTGGCCATACTCTACCTTCCCCAATAAACTTGTGCCTCTAAAGCACTGCATCTACCCTGCCATAACAACAGTTCAACAGATTCTTGATAGTTTCGATCCGAGTTGATTCGCTTCGTGCTAGACATATGACTTAGAAGGACAAAAGCGGTAGGTGAAATCTGATAACCAAGTATAATCTAGTTATTTTAAATGGTGATAATTATGCATAATTCCTCATATAAAGCATAGGCTTTTTTTACGCCTGCAACAACAATAAATTACCGTTCTGTTTCGCCTCAATTTGATAATTTACGACTTTAAGTTTCACACCACTTCATCTCCTCTGCTGGAACTAATAAACCATCCTTGCCCAGATGTACGCTATTATTCAATATTAAGCATGGGAAGAATCGCAAGAGATGTTAATGGTCGAGTTAAAAAGGCCCTGAAGCAGCATTTTACTGACCCCGATCCGTTTGTAGCGGAAATTGCCAGACTGGCATACCGGCGGGTTAGACTGGCAGAGCAAGGATACCGTCGCACCCATCTGCTAATTGGAAATGACCAGCTAATACCAGACCTAAACAATACTTCATTGCCCACTACACCTCTTGCAGCAGGAACGGCGATCGTCGTTCAGCGCTGGCATATTCCTAGTCCCACCGGAGAAGAAGGACCAAGAGGAGAGATCCAGTTATATGATCAGATAAAAGTTATCAATACGGGTGAAATCGGCTTTATGGCACGGCGGGGAAATAACGAAATAAACATTGTCTGATAGGGTCACACTATTACTGCTAACAAAAATATTAATCATTACATTAGGGAGGTTATGATGGGAGATACCCTTATCACTGTAGGGGAATCTATATTAATGATGTTTTCTGGAGTGTTCCTGCTTCGAATGGCCGGCAGAAAGTCTATAAGCCAGATGACTCTTGCTCAAACCGTAGTAATGATATCCATCGGATCTATTATTATTCAACCTATTGTTGAGACAAGTATTGTCAGAACAATTATAGCCGCTTCGACATTCGTTCTATTGCTTATATTAATTGAATGGTTACAGACGAAATTTGATTTAGTAGAGTCACTCATTTCGGGAAAGGCGAAAACAGTGATAGAAAACGGACAACCGGTGGTTAAAAATATGAGGTCTATGCGTATGACTGTAGATAAGTTAGAGATGAGGTTAAGACAGCAGGGCATACACAATATAACCGATGTTAAAACGGCTACACTCGAACCAAATGGTCAGTTGGGATATGAATTAGAAAGAAATGCGAGACCCTTAACTGTGGGAGAGTTTGAACAAATGATTGGTCAATTAATAACACTGCCCCCTGTACAACCACCTGGCTACAGCATATTCAATGAAACAAAAGAAGGTAGTTATCATTCTCAACCTGACGAACTAAAATAAGTGCTGCTTAACCATATTTGACTGAGTAACGTAGCCTGCACCTTGAAACCCAGCTTTTTTTAGCATAGCGGATATTATCTGGACCGTTTTGACAAATCCTACGAGCCAATTCACCAATGGCTGGTAATATCCAGGAATTGCAAAATATCACCGAACTACTGGTCAATTCCGCTAATGGTCAAGACCTGTAAGTAGAACACCAGCCACCGGAGTTTTTGAACGACCCATACATCGCAAGATTAAGGCGTATGGGATTATCTGTGAATGGGGAAAATGAAGCATTACCCATATAATGCTCCAAATACTAAAGGCATGCATAAAAAAGCACCCACCTGTCAGCGGATGCTTTGCCCTTTAATCTTATTTATAATGTCGTAGTTGAAGTATATTCAACCTTAATCACATTATCTTTCTGTTTAATTAGTTTAGCTTTGTTCCCTTTTCCATCTTCTAATGAAAGTTTTTCGAGTTCGTTGGCTTGGAAAAAATTAACGATAGTTGTTTCTACAAATCCAGCCCAGTTTATTTTTCGGTTTACTTCTTCCATATTATTCACAATCCCCTTTTCCACAATTTTACCTTTGCTATTCTAACCGTGATTGGATTATAAAGCAATGTTTTCCTCAGCTTAATTTATTGGGTTTTCCCCTGTATTCCATAAGATAAAGAGTGGGAGTCCTGGAAAACTGGCAATTGGGGCGGCGTAAAGGTAAAAGTTATAAGCAGTACGGCATGAATAACAATCAGTGCCAAGCCCAGCATATTCAGCCATTTGTTAGCAGCTGTTTTGGTGAATACATTGTAACTAACCAGCTGGCAAAGAGCACACCCGATAATGTAGGACGAAATGTCAATAATTAGAATTGGTCGGCCTGAAAAAGTTGTATAGGTATAAAAGACCAAAAGAATAAACCCTTGCAGCGACACAATCCCCAGGCCTTTGGCCAGAAGGTAATTTTTCGTTTTATTTTTAATAAACCAATACTCGATCAGAGAAAAAAATACTAATGACCAAAAGCCCATTTTCAAGTGTTCCCAGACACTTTCATTTACGGGACTGATTACTCCGACAATGGGTGAACAGTTTGACCACTCATAGGTAAAATGCAGCAAGGAGCCGACAATAATCAGAAAGGGAATCCCTGAGATTGCCCAAATCAAAGGGGATTTTCCATGCATTTTGCACCCTCCTACTTATTTTCTTCCATATATATATATATATATATTAAGCAGCGGTCTGACCTATGCAATATTACAGCGGATAAGCGGCACTGTACGGTGACCCGTTGCGTTATATCCAATTACATTGAGGTGTTTTTACTGCACATTGGACGCAACCCACCTTTTCTTTTTCACCTTTTCAATAGTTCGAGTGATATAGCTATTCAATTTAGCTTCAAAATATTCCTCGGTGATCTCCTTATTTTGGATCATAAACAAACCTTTTTCCCAACTGGCTGTCAAGGTGGGATTTAAAAGTTCCTTGGCTGATAGACGAACCAACTCCACAATCGCCTCTCCCTTCGGCTCGGGTGCAACTATCTGGGTCTTGGAATTAATTTTAATATAGCCTATATCTTTCAGCTTCTTGATAATTCCCGAGCGAGTGGCGGATGTACCTATGCCGCAGGTCTTTATCTGCTCTCTCAATTCTTCATTTTCGATATACTTGCCTGCCTTTTCCATGGTGAGAATCAATGCTGCATCGGAGAATCGGGAGGGTGGCTTCGTTTCCTTCTGCTCCAAATCCAGGGTCGCAAGGTTGCACTTTTCTTTGGGGATGAGCTGATAAATGGGTGAGTTGGAAATCTCCTCATCGTTTTTGGCCGGGGTGACTTCATAGACCTCTTTCCAGCCCGGTACTTTCAGAGTTTTGGAATTAGTTACAAAGGTCTCACCTTGGATTTCGGTTTCTACCTTCACCGTATTGTACTCCGCAGCTGGATAGAAAATGGCCAGAAACCTTTTTACAATAATGCTGTATACATTGCGGCTATCTGCATCCATCCTGGATAAATCCGTCGTTACATAGGTGGGAATGATGGCATAGTGGTCGGTCACTTTGCTGTCATCTACAAACCGCTTAGTGGATTTATCAATAGCCAGCTTGCCAAAATCCTTAATTCTTATAACCGGATCTTTGAACGCTGCATTCTTATATAAACCATTAAGAACCTGAGGTATTTCTTTAATAATATCGGTGGACAATACTCTGCTGTCGGTTCGCGGATATGAGATCAGTTTTTTCTCATAAAGGCTCTGTGCGATTTCTAAAGTTTTGTCAACCGCAAGCTTATATTTTTTATTGGCTTCCGACTGCAGTTCGGCCAGATTAAATAGCAGTGGTGGTTGCTCCTTTTTCACTTTGACCGCTACTTTTTTTACAGTGGCTTCATGTCCCTGCAAGTTCTCAATAACAGCCAGAGCATCCTCCCGGCCAAGATATTTTTCGTCGCCTTCAATTCCATCTGATGCCTCTGGCTTTCGTTTCTGCTGGGGTTGCCATTTACCCTGATAGGCAATATTGCTCGCTTGCGAAATGAAGTTAGCTATAATTCCATAATGAACCTGGGGCACAAAGTTCCTTATTTCCAATTCACGATCCACCACCAAACCCAACACGCAGGTCATCACCCTTCCAATGGCAATTACCGAACGCTTTTCTTCTTGGCAACGGTTGGCTAAATCCTGGCCGTACTGGCAGGTGTAGATTCTACTAAAGTTCATGCCAAAAAGCCAATCCTCTTTGGCTCTACAGTAGGCCGCCTGGGATAAGGAATCGTACTCGTGCAGGTCCTTGGCTTCATGGATGCCTCTTCTTACTGCTTCCTCTGTCTGAGAGGATATCCATACCCGTTTGGCCGGTTTATTCGTTCCACTTTGTTGATAGACCAGACGGAATATATACTCACCCTCGCGCCCGCTGTCGGTACAGGAATAAATGATATCCACGTCTGGGCGATGCATCAATTTACTTAT
>CAZYJA010000187.1:0-5909 GCA_964647245.1 uncultured Syntrophomonas sp.
AAGTTGAAAACGCAGTAAAATCTTTGAAAGGCGTAGATAAGGAAAGTGTAAATGTACTGTTTAATTCAAGCAAAGTAAAATTTGACTTTGACGCTGAAAAACTATCAGTGGAAGAGGTCGAAAAGGCTATTACTGCACTTGGATACGAAGTTAAAAAATCTCAAGTAAAAGCTCAATAAGACAAGACATAAGACGATCCCCGAGTTAGACCTAAAATATACACTCGGGGATTCTTTTCTTTTATACATGATTTTCTTTGACGCTATACATGTGCGCTCGTAAACATCAGAAATGATGTACGGGCTGAAAAGAAATCTGCCGATAGCAAGGCAGCGGGCTCGGCGCTGAAGCCCGTCGTTAACCGACTAAGCTCTAAGGGAAACCAATGGGCAACAATAGCATGTCGGTAAAGGTATAAGTTCGCAAACCATCATGTGACGACTAAGTGCCGAAACGAGATATTCAATCCAAAACTTTTTACACTGGAAGTAAATTTTTCATGGGACAAGATGCATCTTTATTTATACTTGATTCTCAAAAATAAACGTTAAGACAGTTAGCTTAGGCTTTTTGCTTAAAATAATTCAGAGACGAAGAGAGGATAGCAGTAAAGTGGAGAACGTATAAAATGTAAATAAATTGGAATCAAAGATCCCATCAATACACCCGGGATCTTTGCAATGTTCTGACTGGTTTACATGGTCAATTTACCGATGTAATTACATACACTTAAGTTGCGTATTAAGGTATTATTTTATTTTCCTAATGTGAAGTTGAGATAATAGAAAAGCCATAGCCTAAAATAAATCCATAAGCATTGATAAAATATAACGTTTTAGTATATAATAAACCTTAGTCTAAAATAGTTTTATAAAGTCTCTGGGGAGTAGTTTTGTAGGTAGTGTCAACATACTGACCTTCTGGGTCTGGCATTACCGGCAAGTCCAGCTTGTTTAACGAGACCTTTGGCACACTTTTAACGTGTGCTCAAGGTCTTTATTTTTTTGCATTGGGGGAAAGTAGTAGTGGAAGCTTTATGAACATCAACAATTTTAGTAGTTTTAGCGGAAATGGGAGATAAAACTCCATCTGTTTTGGTTATCATAAACTCTGTACTGGTATTGAAATTCAAATATAGCGAGGGAAATATATGAAGGCATGGGATAGAAAAGTCAAAATTGCTTTATTATCGATATTCTCAAACACGATGTTGATAATTTTAAAAGTCATAGCCGGGATTCTAAGTGGGTCAGTTAGTATCATTTCAGAGGCCATTCATTCAGGAATGGACTTAATTGCATCAATAATTGCATTCCTGTCGGTTAGAAGCTCAGGCCAGCCTGCTGATAGGGAGCACCCGTACGGCCATGGAAAAATTGAAAATGTATCAGGCATCGCGGAAGGGCTTTTGATATTCATTGCAGCTGGATTAATCATCAAAGAAGCGGTAGGAAAAATTTACCATACTGGCGAAATTGAACAGGTGACTGTGGCAATTGTAGTTATGCTTGTTTCATCTATAGTTAACCTTTTGGTTTCGAGAAAGCTATACAAGGTTGCCCGGGAAGAGGATTCTATGGCCCTTGAGGCTGATGCTCTTCATCTAAAAACGGATGTGTACACCTCCATGGGTGTAGCAATTGGACTATTGCTTATTAAGGTAACTGGATTGCTGGTACTTGATCCGATCGTGGCTATATTAGTGGCTTTACTGATAATTAAAGAAGCCTGGGAGCTCTGCAAAAACGCTTTTGACCACCTTCTGGATATCAAGCTATCAGATGAAGAAGAAGCCCGGATAAAAGAGATTATAATCAGTCTAAGCGACAAAATAAAAGGGTTTCACAAGCTTAAAACTCGTAAGTCGGGCAATTTAAAACATATTGATTTTCATATTTATGTGGAACGGGATTTGACCGCAGGGGAAATACATGAGCTATTGGGTTCTCTTAAAAAGGCTATGTCGGATGAATTGGGAAAAACACGGGTAAATATTCATATTGATCCTTATGACCCGCAAGGGAGCGAAAGCTAAAAGGATTAATTCCTGAGTATATTATTGTGTAGTAAACTAATATCAATGTGCACCCCCTGCAATTGTATAATTTTATATCAAGGTAGCCATGTAAATCCACGACCACTTTTGAAAGTTAATTTCAAAAGTGGTTTTTTATAGGCATCCCAATATTTAAAGGTTATTTTATGATTTATGTCGTAGTTAACTCATAAAATGAAAAAGAGTGTTTTAACTAACCTAAAATGCCCAAAAGCTGACGGAATCGGCTCATTTCAAGGCGGAGGATAGGGACAAAGTTCGTGAGATTAGCAGAAAGATTCGCAGCGTCATTGAAGAGACGCCAATTGCCAAGGACATTGCAGTATAGCGATGCCCAGCACTTAAAAGACCTTTTGTGCAACTGCGGGATTATACATGGTTAAGTATTTTTCAAATGAATCCGGGTAAAGGAAGCGTTTTACACAGGTTTTCTCGGAAAACTGAATGGTAAGTATATTTCTGCCGTCTTGACTGATGGCTCTTCCTATTCCAAACACAGAATGCGCAACCAGTTCATTTGTCAAATCCACTATATTTCACTCTCCTCGTTTATTAATGCCTGCTTGGGGCTGGCGCTTTCAAGTTTTTTAACAGTCTCCTCAATATAGCTTTTGACGTCGTCCTTCGGAATGCCCAATGCAAAGGCAAACTCACTATAAAGCATTTCCTCCGCCCGTTTCAAATAGCGTTCATCTGTCATATTAAGTTTTTTTCCATTTTCCCTAACGACTTGCTGCTTTGTATATACAGTTTTGATCAATTGAAGCAAATCTGCGCAGTCATAAGTTTGCAGCAGCGCCTCATAATGGTCAGACAGCATTTTTATGTTACGGTTTTCATATAATACGTTCGTTCTTATCTCGGGGATCTGCTTTATTAAATGCTGCACTTCCTCAGATGTAATGGCCGGGCGCATAAATATAGTGGTATCAACCGGTGTAAATATTTTGCCGTCACGGTAGAGCGGAGAAAGGGTATAGTAAAGTCGATCCTTGTTAATGGACAGAATAGCCAAAACGCCAATCGCATTAACACGGCAAACGCCCTCGCCTCCGTACACAATCACATCACCAATTTGATACATAATAATTCACATTCCTTTATTGTTATTGAAGCGTTCTCACTCCTCCCAGGGACGCCTGCCATTGTAATACTTGCAAGCTATTTCCTCCTGCGTATATTCATCAAGGCTCGATAACCTTTTTCTGACTTTACATGCTGCGGCATCTTTCTCTTCTTGGGTCAGTTTGAACGAGCAGGTATCGCCCTGACAACGAGAAACCTGCAGTAGAGAACATTGTCCGTTTTCCGATAAGTTTATGCAGTTTGGCAGATCAAGCGAATTTAAGTTTGAAAACCGTGTCACGGCCATATTTATCAACCCTCAGTTATTAAAGTTTTATTTCCAGCAGGCCTTTCAGGTATTGACCTGTGTAGCTTGCTTCGCAGGTCAATACCTGCTCAGGAGTTCCGGCGCAAATGACACTCCCTCCGCCGGGACCACCCTCCAATCCCAAATCAATCAGGTAATCGGCGGTTTTGATCACATCCATATTGTGTTCAATCACCACCACAGTATTCCCTTCTTCTACAAGTTTCTGTAAAACATCAATTAGTTGATGGACATCGGCTGTGTGGAGGCCGGTAGTCAGCTCATCCATAACATAGATGGTTGAACCGGTACTGACTTTCAAAAGTTCCGCCGCCAATTTTACTCCGTAAGTCCAGTTGTCACGACTGCACGCTGTTTTATTTTGCACAAATATGTGCTATTAATTAAGAATGATTTAGAAAACTAGTTGTCAGAGGAAATGCTTTTATTAAAGGGCTCTATCTGCTGATATATTGAGCCGAATTGGTCTTCATCAGCGCATTAATAATTTAATAAGAACGGATAATTTGGTGGTAATCTCAGGGCGAAAAATAGGAGGATACAGTGGAAGATTTATCACAAATGACGAAGTCCCAATTGGTAGATACGATTGAGAAAGCAAAACAAATTCTGCTCAATATGGAAGCCGAAGCAAAAGGGGTTCATGCTTTCTCATTCGAAGCGACGAGCGATTCGAGAAAAGGTTCTCCATATATTGCCTTATTAGGCTTTGATGGAAGTGTTACAAGAGAATTCATTGATTTATCAAGGTCCCATAGCGGTAATAATGTTACAGTCTGTGGTGATTATGAAGCTGCTACAGGTGATCTTCTTGAAATCTGTCCTGGAGGGCAAAAAAAGAAGAAAAGCCAGTCATGGGTTGTTATAACTCATACTGGAGATCAGTATCAGGTTGCTGGTGCTAATGATAGTGCAGGCAAAATGAAGGCTGTGGCTTATCTCAAAGCAGAGATCAGTTTAACGGAGCTTCTTGCCCAGTGCAGGTAGCAAGGTATTTATTCTAATATAGAAAGGGTGTATTTCATATAGATAGTCGCCCTGGAGTAGCCGAAACAGGTGAAACTACACCAGAATAGATACAATTAACTGCAAAGTACTGGGACTGTCGGCAGGCACTAATCAAGAATAGATGAGAATAGTGATCAATACACGATAATAGCGGCGAAGAGCATCACAAGATTGGAAATCGAGTAGACGGCTAATACCTGTCTCGGGGGTTCGAATCCCCCCCTCTCCGCCATTAACGAATTTCCAGGGGTTTCAGACGTTGTGCTGAAACCCCTTTTTCATATTTTTTACAGTTGAGAGAGCAGGAGTACCCATTTAGTAGAAGTTATAAGGATGTAAACTCGGCTGCAGAATCCAATCTTTATCGAGCGCAATCAGGGCTTTGATGGCTTTAGAATTCTTGGCATATCATATAATCTTATCTTAAATCATAGGAAGCAAGAGGACCGTCATATTGAGTGTGTGAAAATGCGCAAATTATAGAGGGTATTTGCGTATTTGTGTCGAATTATTAAGTAATAGGACATAAGAACTATATATGTTAAAATTTTGCACCAAAGCCACTGGAAGTAGAGATGTATCTACTCACTGAAAAGTGTAACAGGTTCAATTAAACGAAATGAAGGAGAGGTTAAAATGTATTCAAAGAGGAAGTATCAGAACTTGGGGTTTCAGCTCCTACTTTCATTTCTACTCATCTTAGTTCTTAACGGGACGGCGTTTGCGGCGACCCCTTATATTAGTGAACTTCTTGGAGATGAGAGCGGGGAATATGGTTCAATTAGAACCTGGACCTGTCCCGCCGATGTAACTCAAATAATGGTCGAGTTGTGGGGCGGAGGTGGTGGTTCAGCTATATCTGAAGGAGTAGACATGGGAACCAGCGGTGGAGGTGGTGGGGCCTACGCCAGTAAAATATTCGATGTGACACCAGGGGCGGCATATACTTATTATGTTGGTTTAGGCGGCAATGCAGGCGTTGTTGACAGCACATCTGCTTCCGATGGAGGAACTACTTACTGGGTCTCTGAATCAGTCTTGAAAGCTTATGGCGGTAGATGTAGTAGTCCTTCGCCTGGCCTTGGGGGTAGAGCGACAACTGGAATAGCGGGCGTTACCAGTTTTAAGGGCGGTGATGGTGGTTATGGGTATAATGGTACTCGACTCGGTGGCGGCGGAGGTGGAGGCGCTGCTGGTTCGACCGGTCCGGGTGAAAGCGCGAGCTTTGTCTATGGTGGAAATGGCGCCGCTGATTTAGGCGGAGATGGGGCAAACGGTTCCTTGTTCGAGCCTCCGGCTACTAATAAGGATACCTATGGAAGACCAGGAAATAAATATGGCGGCGGAGCTAGCGGACCGACTAGTGTAACTCAAAGTATGCATGGTGCACCAGGTGGACAGGGATTAATCAGAATTACTAATTTGACAGCTGATTTTCAAGCACCTACCGTA
>CAZYJA010000188.1:0-5905 GCA_964647245.1 uncultured Syntrophomonas sp.
AAAGTATTTCTCATAGAAACATGGGGCATAAACATGGTGGGTGTGTATCGGTTCCATACTTTTAACGGATGAACGTAGATGTGATCTTCAAAACTATACAAATCCAATAATAATTGGGTAGTCTCTCGTATACGTGCGATGGTCGCATATGAGTTGCGGTTTTTAAGTAAAGCAAAATAGGCTATAGTATTTAGCTTAAAAAGGTAAGGACAGGTGACCCGGAAAAAATTGCCGATCATAAGGTCGGTTACCCAGGCTGATAAAAGATCGGAAAGGCTATCAAATACGTAGCATGCTTCCTTGCCTTCATCAGTGGCGATAGAGTGTACCCGGCTGGAAAAGGCCTCGAATCCCAGGTTGGCGTCAAGTATATATTCCTTAACCCCAGGACGGTGGGCAAGTAAGGGAGGACTATTACCGAAACGCATATAAATTACCTTGTTTTGATTGGTAAGTGCCTGCTCAACAAAAGGAAGAACTACCTTGCGGTATTCATCTATGTCTTCTACTTGCCATACTACATTGTCTCCCCAGCGCAGATCATCAAGAATCTTATCTAATCCTCTTATACCGGTTGAAGCACGTTCGAAAGCACGCATAAACACTGCCTCCTTCCATTAATCTGGCACGATATTTAGCACGCCAAAAATAAAAAAAGCAATAAAAGTTTGCTCCCTAATTGGGACCGAAACCTCATTGCTCCATTTACTTTGATATATTATTGTTTCCGCAACTCAATATTAACACTTTCTCGAGCTGAAATCTAGGTTGTTGGTTATTATATTGTATACTTATTAATAATATTCCCTCGAATTGCAGGTCAAGCAACTAAATTATAGTGGTTAAGGAGGATTAGTTGTGATTCACAATGAAGTGCTGGACTGTATCCGTACCCGTAGAAGTACCCGTCAGTTTCAGGAGCGGCAAATTGAGCGGGAACAGTTGGAAACGCTGCTTGAAGCCGCCATCTGGGCACCCAGTGGAGGCAACAGTCAAAGTTGGCTGTTTACAGCAATCCAAAACCAAGCCGTGTTGGTCAGGATTAATGATCTGGTGCGGGAGGGGTTTCAAACATGGATCCCGGACGACGACTATCCCGGCAAGCTAAGGGCAATAACCAACTCCCACAAAGAGGGCTACCATTTTTTCTACCATGCCCCTACGCTAATCATAGCTTCCAACCGGGCTAATTATGAAAATGCGATGGCAGATTGTGCCCTGGGGTTGGAAAACCTTTTTCTGGCGGCGCAATCATTGGGGTTGGGTAGTTGCTATATTAATCAATTGCACTGGTTAAGGAATGATCCCCAATTACGTGATTACCTTGCTGAACTGGGAATTCCCCGACAACACACCATCTGCTCGGCGGCTGCAGTTGGATATATTGCCAGGGCCTCAAGTGCTCCGTCACGAAAGGATGGTACTGTCCTTATTATAGAATAGTTTAATAAATAAAACTTATCAGTGAGACCCTATGCAAGTCTCACTGGCTATTTGTCGGTGGGGGATGTGGATTAAACGGCAGATCACCACCCCGGTTATGCTATAGGATAACTCAGAATACTCATATCAAGGAATAAATAAGTTGCCATCATCAAACTATAAGGACTAAACGCCAACATTAACATACTAACTGGCAGAAAGATCGTATGGTTTTAAAGGACATATATATTATAATGCCGAATTATTTATTTAACTTGCTAAGTTAAGGTAAATAAAAGTCAACAGTTGGCAGAATACCGGTTAGGATGGTGCTGATGAAAGCAAAATTATACGGTGATTTCATAGAGAAAAGTAATCTGATTCCTTTAAGGAAACTTGAGACCACTCCGTTTAAGCCTGACGGGTTTGCGCTTGCACCTTTGCAGGATCAAATCGATGCGGCAGGATTAAGGATTGACGATTTTTATTTTGACCCCGAAGATGCAGAAACACCTTATCGTTATTATCGGGGCATGGTGCTGCTGGATTTTAGCCTGGTTCACCATCGAATATTGGAAATTAAGGCCCTGATCAGCCGGATGGAGAAGGATATAAATGAAAGTGTAGCCAGAAGGGATTTTGACCGGTTTCTGTCCCTGGTCGACCCCCGGTTGGCACCAGATCTGTTTATGGAAGTATTTAATTTTATCCCCGATCAGGATAAATATCGTCTGTTTGAGCGCGTCTGGAGATATAACGAAAGAAGTCAGGAAGTTTTCTCGGAAGACTTTGTTAAAAAAGCGGCCCGGTACCAGGGGGTTACGAGCACGCAACCGGTGGCTGATGAAGCCGGCTATGTAGAGGTTTATCGAAGTAAAACTATTGAAGAACATTTATCCGCGCCAGCATCTTCCTGGACGACTGACGTTAATATTGCCATTTACAGCGCTTTGCCCTTCGATCCGGTACCGCCTATATATCGAGGCAGGGTAAACCTGAAGAACATTATTTCCTATGATGATAATAAATCGAAAAAAGAAATAAAAGTCCGACCCCATAAACTAGAGCAGGTAGAAGTGATGCAGTTAATAAATCTGCTGGAGTTCACGGCGGAATTACGGGAGGCCGAAATAATTGAGCAGTATGATAGCTATTGCCAGAGGATAAACAACGGATGGTTTCATAATCCTACCGGAATTCATGCCCTCAGTCATACTAAAAGGGTTTTATTGTTAAGCATGCTTATTGCTTATCTGGAAAAGTATGATGATGAGGACAGAAATATTTTATGCTTAGCATCTATCTACCATGATATCGGCCGAAAGAATGATGGCTATGACCCGGAGCATGGCATAGCCAGCTATGATAAAATAATTGCTGAGCAATTGCCGGCTTTGGACAACCAACCAGATCAGGAAATATTAAGATTCTTAGTCCAGAATCATGCTATTCCGGATCAGAGCGCCTACAAAAAGCTAAACCACTATGACCTTGCCGATGTGGAAAGAACCATAAAGCTATTTGACGCCTTTAAGGATGCCGATGGACTGGATCGAGTGCGTCTTAAAGACCTTAATCCGGAGTATCTTCGCACCAGTTCAGCGCATCGCCTCTTGCTGGCAGCCCACCAGCTTTATAGCCAACGAATCGCTTTTTAATCCTCTATTGAACCAGCCCGTTTTAGCACCTGGTATTCTTTGAAAATGCGGCCCTACATGGTAGCAAAAGCTTCCGGGATGGATGCCAAATCAGCAAAGGAGCGGAGAAATATTATATGAACAACCAAGAGATTGAAAATAGGGGTATCGAGGATAAATTGTTCCAGGCTTTATGTAATAATTATAAAGTAAGACCTTTTACCCATACTATGGGCTTACAACTTATGTATTTAGGTGAAGGGACAGCCGGTGTGAGAATGAGTGTGGAGCAAGGTTATACATCTATCAATGGAAGGCTGCAGGGTGGAATTATTGCTACTATAGCAGATAATGCTATGGGGTGGGCGATTGGAACTCTGGGTCGTACCTCAGTGACGACTATAGATATACGAGTAAACTACTTTGCGCCAGTTTTCGAGGGCACCGAGCTCACGGCTGAGGGTTATGTGATACATGCGGGAAAGAGCACCGCAGTTGCTGAAGCTAGCTTATTCAATGATAAGGGTAAGCTGGTGGCAAAAAGTATGGGAACATTTATTTCCCAGGTTTCTACTCCTAAACTTCATGGACAGTTTTGAAAGAATTTGAGCGTTTTACCCACACAAGCTTTCCCTACAGGAGGGCTTTTTTTGTGCACCAACAGAAGCTGGATTAGCTTGAGAACATACCAAAAAACTGGATCTCCTAAATACTAGCTATCAAGAAGGAATATGATAGTTGCATAAGGGGAATTCTATGCATATACTGTGAAATCGCTTAAGCCCCTGAGCACTATTTTATATTTTACTGTTACCGCAGGACTGACCATTTTTGCCATATCTATTCAGATAACTTAAATAATTATTGAATAGCATAGAAGGGTACTGATTAACGCATGAAGACGAGAGAATTAGGAGTTCAGATTATAGCTATAAATTTGGCTCTACTTATGTTGTTTATCATGATTCTTCCAGGTTCTACCTCGATGACGCAATTTGTTAGTCAGTATATACCAGGAAGATTTATTAATCCACTTACCAGTGTGCTATTGGTCATCTTAATATTAACAATAACTGGAAAGTATGCTTTTGAGCAAGAAAGAAAGCGTAGTAGTGGTTATTACAAACATAGTACGGTTCATAATAAAAACAGCATTTGGGTAAACCTGCAGATTAAGAAGAAAAAGAGTATTGAGAAACCTAAAAGTGCATTCTCCAAAGTTGCGGGCTTAGAAGAACCGAAGAGGGAATTGATTGAACTATTAGATATTCTCAAAAACCCCGATAAGTATAGCAAATTAGGTGCTAAAATACCAAGAGGCGTTATATTATATGGCCCTCCCGGTACCGGTAAAACATTACTCTCTAAATCATTGGCAGAAGAGGCGGATGTTGAGTTTATAGCCACAAGTGGTTCACAATTTGTAGAGAAATACGTTGGAATGGGTGCGAGTAGGGTAAGAGAATTATTTCAAAAAGCAAGGGATTCTGAGGCGGGGGCCATAATATACATTGATGAGATAGATTCTTTAGGCCGGAAACGCGAGGGTGGCGGAGACAACAGCATCGAAAAAGACCAGACCTTAAACCAGCTATTGGTAGAGATGGATGGGTTTAACAGTGAAAAAGATAATATTATTGTAATTGGTTCAACCAACAGGTTAGATATGTTGGACGAAGCCTTGCTAAGACCGGGAAGGTTTGATCGGCATATTGCTTTATCTAGTCCGTCATTTAAAGAAAGATGCGATATTCTTAAGATACACACTTTAAACAAACCTATGAAAGACGTAGCCTTGGATTCATTGGCTTACAAAACTTCGGGCATGTCGGGAGCCGATCTAGCCAACGTTTGTAATGAATCTGCAATCTTAGCAGCCAGAAACGGTAGAGAATTTATTATAAATGAAGATGTTACCGAAGCAGTAGACAGAATAATAGCAGGCATAGAAAATAGATCATTTAAATTTTCTGATAAAGAAAAAAGGATGATAGCTTGTCATGAGGCTGGTCATGCAGTTATAGGAATAATACTAGGCGGAGAACCGGTAAGAAGAATATCTATACTTCCGAGAGGTCAGGCATTAGGATTTACGATGCAATGCCAGGATATTGATAAAAGGTTATTTACTAAATCGGATTTAACTAATAAAATGACCGTGATAATGGCCGGAAGAGCAGCTGAAGAGATTGTATTTAAAGAATCTTCCTCGGGAGCAGCCAATGATATTCAAAAGGCAACAGAACTGGCCATTAATATGATTACAGAGCTAGGCATGATAGACAACCATTTGTCTAATTGCTCATATCTGTTAAGGTCAGATCCGAAACTTTTACACGAACAAGTAGAAAAAATAGTTGGAGAGGCTCTAGACCAGGCCAAGCAAATTTTATCTTCTAGACTTAATATACTAATGAAAATGACTGAAGAATTATTCGAAAAAGAATCTATGGATGAAGATGAGATTAAAGGTTATTACGACTTAGTTTGAAAGCGGAGGTTGCCTTCCTTTAGAACCACAGGTAAAATGCAAGCAGAACCGTTAAAGTTAAAATAATGAAGCCGGCCAAGGTGAATTTTACCAAGGTCGGCTTTCATTTGCTTTATAAGGCAATACAGGGCGAAATTAAAGGCGAGCTAAAAGGGAATGTTATATACAAAGAAGGTAATGGAGTGCTCAAAAATTGTATAAAAACCCCCAAATATTACAATTCCTTTTAACGGATTAAATCTGAAATAGTAGTAAGAATAATATAGGAAAAGGAGGCATTTCTTATGACCGTAGCTTCACAAGTAAAGCAGACTTTAGCCAGTTTAAAAGGTGTTCAGGGTACCTTAAGGATATA
>CAZYJA010000189.1:0-4078 GCA_964647245.1 uncultured Syntrophomonas sp.
TTATGCCTTTTATGGTTTAATCGGGCAGAAAACCGTTGCGACCACCGGAACTCTATCCATCACGGCGACCCTGTCATTACTGGCCGTGTTAATTATCATACCGATGTACCATAATGACCTGGATTTTGTTTTCCGCCTGACTTTACCCCAAATCGCCATTACCTTGGCTATTGCCCTAATGAACACTCTTCTGGCGGTACTCTTTTTTCTGAAAGGCTTACAAAAAATAGGCGCCTCAAGGGCTACTTTGATCAGCAGCGCTGAACCTGTCTTATGCTTATTTATTGCCTATCTGGTCCTGGATGAGACCTTAAACCCGTCAGAGCTGCTTGGTTCAGTCCTGGTCTTTATCAGTATGTTGTTGGCAATTTACTCACGGCCGAAGCCGGTCCAGTCAGCAGATCATGAATCTGCTGCTTAATCCGGGCTAGATCTTCATTTTGCAGGTTTCTCTCCCGGTGAGGAGGTATACCAATTATGCCTTTAATTGCTCCCGGTCTGGCGGTCAAAACATATATGGTGTCACCCAGCAGCAAGGCCTCATCGATATCATGAGTAACGAAAATGGTGCTCCGTTGGTCCATCATCCATAAATCACTAAAGGCTTGCATTAAGGAGGTCTTTAACTGCACATCCAATCCTTTAAAGGGCTCATCCATTAAAAGTATATCGGCTGGATAGGCAAAAGCGCGAGCGATAGCTACCCTTTGTTTCATGCCCCCACTCAGCTGGTCGGGATAATAATTAATAAAATCCTTAAGACCTACCATCTCAACATAGCGAGCAATAGCCTGCGCCCGCTGACTCTTGCTCAGGCGATCCTTTAAAACGAAATCGATGTTCTCCCCTACCGTTTTCCAAGGTAACAGTCGGGTCTCCTGAAACAGGTAACTTATGGTTTTATCGTGTAAACCAACTATTTCACCCTGGTCAGCTGGCAATACCCCGGAGATAATATTTAACAAAGTAGTTTTTCCACATCCGGAAGGTCCCAGGATACATATCAACTGATGTTCCTCCAGACGCAGACTAAGTTGGTTTAGTACCTCCAGTTCCCCGAATTTTTTAGATATTTTGCTGATTATAAATGCCATTCGTTCAGCCCCACGTCCTGAATTTATTTTCCACGGCATTAAGGAGATACTCGAAAATGAAACTGATAACTATCGTAACCAAAGTCCAGGCGAAAACCTGAGCGGTCTCCAAATCGATTTTTGCCACCATGAGCCTGGTGCCAACTGCCAATAAGGGCTGACTGAGAATTTCTGCGGCTATGATCACTTTCCAGGTAATCCCCATGGCATTGGAAGCTCCCGCCAGGAGATAAGGTAAAATAGCCGGAAGATAAAGTTCCAATATGATACGCCGATTCTTAACCCGGTACATATTGGCCATTTCCAGCAATTGTTGATCGACATTCCTGATTCCAGTCACCACATTGCTATATATTATGGGAAATATCATTAGAAAGGTAACAAAGATAGGTACAATGTCACTTTGAAACCATATGATGGCCAGGATGACTACAGACATTACCGGGGTAGTTCTAATAACTGTTACCCAGGGTTGCAAGAACCAGTAAATGGCCGGACTGAATCCGGCTCCAAACCCTAAGATTAATCCCGCCCCACAGGAAATCAGAAATCCTATCAGTCCCCGGCCCAGCGTTGCCCCCACCACCGGCCAGAAATTAATATCACTTATAACTATCCATAGTTGCATAAGTGTCGCTTCCGGCGAGGGCATGATTAATTCCTGATTCCAAAAAACTGCTAATAGCTTCCATACTAACAACAGGGCCAGAATGGATGTCAGCGTGAAGAGCTTATTTTTGGTAGTAGAATTTAGCATCCGGTAGTTTACCCCCTATAGAGTCAGGAGAAAAGTCTAGGAGTACCTGCAGGTATTTTTCGATCGATGCCCTAGCATCAATACCGCTCATATAGCGCATATTCAATCTAGGTATGGCAAGCGCAGCCACATCAGCAGGTATGCCGATGTCGTGCTTTTTTACCAGTTCGCCTGCGGCCACCGGGTTGTGGTTAGCCCAATCTATGGAGTTAGCGTACTCTTGCAGAAATTTAGTCATAATCTCCGGGTGCTGGCTGGCAAAATCTGCTTTCACCACCAGACAGGTCTGGGCAAATGGTACCTCAGCACCATTAATCCTACTCCATTCCTGCTGCATATCCAAGGCCAGCTGCATGTCCTTATTCTTACTAATTACGGTCGAAACCCAGGGTTCGGGCAGAACCGTAATCTTGCTTTTACCAGCTATGGCTAATTGGGCTTGCTCGACTGGACTGGCGATATATTTTAAGCTCAGATCCTGGTCGGGATTTACTCCATTCTTACTCAGCAAGTATCTAAATATTAGGTCGGAAGCTGCTCCCTGTCCGGCAGTATCCACTTGTTGGCCCTTCAAATCAGCCCAGTTTTTAATAGTTACTCCATTGGTGAGCACATACATAACGCCCCAGGTATTCATGGCTGCGATTTGATAAGCTACTCCTTTATTATATAGCTTGGCAGCTGTATTGGTAGGAATGGTTGCAATCACTATTTCCCCGGTTAGCAACTTCGCGGTAAGCGTATCCGGGGTTTGCTCCACCAGATATTCAGCATTCACTTTATCGCCCAAAGATGGCTGGGTATCCATCATCTTAATCATACCCACCGCCGTAGGTCCTCTTAAGACAGCCACCTTAAAGCTCAACTGCTCTTTGGTATCATTTTCAGCATTATCCGGCTTAGCCGACGAGCAACCAGTAATAGACAACATCAATAGACCAATTATCAGCCACACCAGCCTGTTTCTATTCATTTTTCCTGCCCCTTTCCTATCCCCTATTCAGACCAACGCCCCAGTGGGTGGTTGCGGATAGTAACCCGTCACCTTCAGGCCATTTATTCGGTACTATTCCTAAAATCACCTTCTTTTTAGGTATTTAGATTAAAACGAACTTTCTATTGGCAAGTATATGGCAAGATTCTAACCATTACCAGCATTCACTTTGGTTTTAGAGTATTTTTCATATATAATAATTAACTATAGTAAAAACTGTCTTCAAATACATTGAAGTGAGTGATTTTATGGATATGATAATCGAACCGATTAAAACTCTGGCAGCGACCATAGGTATACCGGGTGATAAATCCATTTCCCATCGCAGCGTTATGATTGGGGCTATTGCCACCGGCATTACGGAAATCGAAAATTTCCTGCCCGGAGAAGATTGCCGCAGCACGGTCCGCTGTATCCGGCAACTAGGTATTGAGGTAAAGGAAATTAGCCCCACCCATCTCCAGGTTTGGGGGAAAGGACCGGGTGGCTTGCAAGAACCTCAGGACTACCTGGACGCAGGCAATTCCGGCACTACCATTCGTTTGCTCGCCGGACTGTTAGCCGGCCAGGATTTCTTTTCCGTCTTAACCGGTGATGCCTCGATTCGCAGACGTCCCATGGCCCGGGTTGTCGACCCCTTGCGCCAAATGGGGGCAGAGGTATGGGGCCGTCAAAACGGACGTTGTGCTCCCCTGGCCATCAGCGGCGGCCAGCTCCAGGGGATAAGCTATCACACCCCGGTTGCCAGCGCCCAAATAAAGTCCGCGCTGCTCTTGGCTGGTCTATATGCTAACGGAGATACGGTTGTTACTGAGCCATTACCTTCCCGGGATCACACCGAAAAAATGCTGCAAGCTTTTGGCGCCGATATTCAGGTTGACGGCTTAACCACCCTAGTAAAATCCAGTTCTTTAACTGCTTGTAAGGTAATGGTTCCCGGCGACATTTCTTCCGCCGCCTTTTTCCTGGTGGCCGGAGCCATCATCCCCGGCTCGCAAGTAACCGTAACCAAGGTGGGATTAAACCCTACCCGTACCGGCATCCTGGATGTACTTGGGGCAATGGGAGCCCGGATACAGATTACCAATCAGCAGGAAAGTTCCGGAGAGTTAATGGGTGATATCACAGTGGAAGGCCAGACTTTACAGGGGGTTACCATCGCAGGCGATTTGATTCCGCGGTTAATTGATGAAATACCGGTTTTGGCAGTGGCGGGAGCAGTGGCGGAAGGCA
>CAZYJA010000189.1:4088-5860 GCA_964647245.1 uncultured Syntrophomonas sp.
CAGTGATGCCAGCGAACTAAAGGTCAAAGAGAGCAACCGCCTCCAGGCCATTGCTGCCGAACTTAGCCGTTTCGGAGTCGATATACAAGAAACCGCTGACGGCTTAATCATAAAGGGTGGCCGAAACTTCAAAGGCGCTACCTGCAACTCTTACCAGGATCATCGCATTGCGATGGCCTGTACCTTGATGGGACTGGTGGCTTCTGGCCCAACCACCGTATTAGGAACAGAATGTATAGATATTTCTTTCCCGGGATTTCAAAACGCTTTGCATAGCTTGTATAAATAACAGCTGGTTTTTATTAGGCAAGATCTTTTACGAATATGGGGTGGGAATGGTGAGAGTTGAACTGGGTGAGCGAAGTTATGAGATATGCATTGGTGCCAACAGGATCGCCAGATTAGGGGAAATGTTGGCTTTTATCCCTAAAACTTCGCAGATTATAGTGATAACGGATAAAAATGTTTTTGATCTGTATGGTCCGCAGGTGCTTGCAATAATTCGAGATAGCGGTTTCAGAGCAGAAATAGCTGTAATACCAGGCGGTGAAGGGTGCAAAAACCTGACCACCATAGCCTGGTTATATGAGCAGATGCTAGCCCAGGGTCTGGACCGCAAATCAACCGTATTGGCCTTGGGCGGAGGTATTGTCGGCGATATAGCTGGGTTTGCAGCCGCTACTTATATGCGGGGTATAACCTATATCCAAATTCCCACCACCCTGTTAGCTCAGGTGGACAGCAGCGTGGGGGGCAAGACCGGGGTCAATTTACCTCAGGGGAAAAACCTGGTCGGGGCTTTCTACCAACCGGCCCTGGTTTTTGTAGATGTGGATTTTATCAAAACTCTGCCGGAAAGAGAATACTTAACCGGCCTGGCCGAAATTATAAAGTACGGGATCATTTGGGATCGCGACTTATTTAACTATCTGGAAGAACACCAGGCAGTTATTAATTCCCGGGACAGCGAATGTTTGCTGCATATTACGGCCCGTTGTTGTTCAATTAAAGCGGATATAGTGGCTCAGGATGAAACCGAGAGCGGGGTTAGAGCCCTCTTGAACCTGGGGCATAGCTTCGGCCACGCCTTGGAAGCCTTGACCAACTATCAGCAGTATACCCACGGCGAAGCGGTAGCAATCGGTATTATTTATGCAGCCCGACTGGCCCATCACCTCAATATGCTTTCGCTAATGGATTTAAAACGAATTACCAACCTGATTAAGGCTTATGGCTTACCAGTCTCGTTTGGCAATTTGCAGAGCCGGGATATTGTCAAGCAAATGCGCAAAGATAAGAAAAATGTAGGGGGCCAAATTCAGCTTATCTTGCCTACGGGGATCGGCGCTAGTAAAATTGTTAATGATGTGAATGAAGCCGAAGTGGCAATGATTCTTGATTCAAATTATTCCGGTTAAAAAAACTATTTACACATACTAATCTTTATGCTAGACTAGCAAGTAATTTCATTGATTTTTAATAACGATGAAGGAGCAAAGTAAGTTAAACTCAGCTTTTCAGGGAGAAGGCGTCGCCGACTGTAAGCGCCTTTAAAGTATGATTAACTGAAGTTCTCTCCGGAGTTGCAGGCTGAATTCCCCGTAAGGGGACGTGTAGGCTGAGCCGTAGACTTCCAACGTTAACCGGAAGAGGGTATCGGAACAGTAGTTCCCGCACCTTAAGCAAGAGCGAATTTGCAGATAATGCAGATTAACTTGGGTGGTAACGCGGTAAGCGAGAGCTTTTCGTCCCTTGGGATGAAAGGCTTTTTT
>CAZYJA010000190.1:0-5827 GCA_964647245.1 uncultured Syntrophomonas sp.
AATCAATTAAAAATAAAGGGATATAAAAATATTATAGTGTATGGTAATCCTGAAACCACGACAGGTGGAAGAGCCTTGAAATTCTATTCATCATTGCGATTGGAAGTTAGAAAAGGCGAGGCCATTAAGCAAGGAACAGAACAGCTAGGCAGCCGCACCAAAGTTAAAGTAGTTAAGAATAAGGTAGCCCCTCCTTTCAAAGCGGTTGAATTTGATATCATGTATGGCACCGGTATATCCAAAGAAGGAGATGTACTGGATATGGGTGCTGATCTGGAAGTTATACAGAAGAGCGGTTCCTGGTATTCCTTTGAAGGAGAACGTATGGGTCAGGGACGGGAAAATGCCAAGGAGTATCTGAAAACCAATCCCGAGATATATAAAATATGTGCGGATCGAATCCGAGAAAAGATATACGGTAAAAAAGATAACGCGGATAAGATGAAGCTTGACACCATTCGGGAAACTGACTAAAATCTTAATAAGGCTCTGAAAAGATGTCTCGCTTTTAATACTTAGCTGTTAAGATACGTTTAATATTTATATATATTTTTTTCATTACTTGTAATATTGAAATAGAGAACTGACTGGACAGGCAGTTCCAGGCTATATGCTGGTTTTTGAATTAATATAGATTGTATTCTCGTGGTTTCTTATGGTTAAGGAAGGTTATCTTAGTTTATCCCAAGCTGGTACTATGTTTCCTGCATCAACCGGGAGATAATACTGGTTTAGGGGAAGATAACATCAGAAGTTGAGATGGTTTTTAAGCCGAGTGTGAACTCGGCTTTTCTATTAATAAAGATAAGTGCCTTTAGATATCGATAATATTTGATAATGAGGAGGTGAAGGAGATAATAATAGGACTGCAGATTTTATTTTATGCAATTCTAATACTAATAATGGGTTTGGCAGGCGGTTATTATGGCCGAAGATATATTGCGGAGAGCAAATTGGGTCTGGCGGAGAATCAAGCAGCCAGAACCATTGAGGAGGCTACCAAAGAAGCCGAAGCCAGAAAAAAAGAATTGCTGCTTGAGGCTAAAGATGAAATTCACCAATACCGGCAAGAAGGGGAAAAAGAGCTAAGGGAGAGGCGCAGAGACTTAGACCGCCTTGAAAGAAGAGTACTGCAAAAAGAAGAACTAATTGAAAGAAAGACCGAAAACGTAGAGAAAAAGGAACAGAATCTCCAGGAAAAAGAAAAGGACATTGAAAAAACCCAACAGGATTTACAAATGATACTCACTCAGCAGTTAAAGGAACTAGAGCGTCTATCGGCATTAACTACTGAGGAGGCCAAAGAGTTACTCTTATATAATGTGGAACAGCAGATAAGGCAAGAAACTGCGGTAATGATTAGAAGCTTAGAGAATGAGGCCAAGGAAGAGTCAGACAAAAGAGCGAAAAATATTATCTCGTTGGCTATACAGAGATGTGCAGCTGATGTGGTATCAGAGACTACAGTGTCGGTAGTGGCACTTCCCAATGATGAAATGAAGGGTCGAATTATCGGCCGGGAAGGTCGTAATATACGTACCTTCGAAACCCTTTCGGGGGTAGATTTAATTATTGATGATACACCTGAGGCAGTTATACTTTCTTCATTTGATCCGGTACGTCGGGAAATTGCTAGAGTAGCCTTGGAAAATCTGGTTTCCGACGGTAGAATTCATCCGGCCCGGATTGAGGAAATGATTGATAAAGCCAAGCTTCAGATTGATCAACAGTTGAGGGAAATTGGGGAACAGGCAGCTTTTGACGTGGGCGTGCACGGGTTACATCCCGAGCTCATCAGACTCCTGGGAAGGCTAAAATACAGAACCAGTTACGGGCAAAATGTGCTTAAGCATTCAATCGAGGTATCACATTTAGCCGGGGTTATGGCCGCCGAGCTTGACGTTGATATATTACTAGCCAAGCGGGCAGGTCTGTTGCATGATATCGGTAAAGCGGTAGATCATGAAGTAGTTGGGCCCCATGTCGAAATCGGTGTAGATTTAGCCAAGAAATACCGCGAAAGCAAGGAAGTAATTCATGGTATTGAAGCTCATCATGGAGATGTTGCTCCGGCCACTATTGAGGCCATCTTGGTCCAAGCGGCTGATGCTATTTCCGCTTCCCGTCCAGGCGCCCGGAGAGAAACCCTGGAAACCTATATTAAGCGCTTGGAGAAACTTGAAAACGTAGCTAACTCGTTTGCGGGGGTAGATAAATCCTATGCCATTCAGGCAGGACGAGAAATTAGAATTATAGTCAAACCGGAAGAAATCGATGATTTGGCAACTATCAACCTGGTTAGAGAAATAGCCCGTAAAATTGAGCAAGAGCTTGATTATCCCGGGCAGATAAAAGTCATGGTGATAAGGGAGACACGTTCAGTAGAACTAGCCAAATAAATTTACCAACGAACACAGGGTCTGTCATGGATCCTGTGTTTTTTTATTGCTATTTTTGGCTTATTTTACATGAGCGTGAAAGCAGGATTTTACTGCCTTCATAAGGAAAAGAATAAGACTATAGAACATGGGCTTATGAAGTAGGACAGGTTGGTAGTTTTTAGGCACATTATTTTTTAGCTCCTGTTATTTCGTGGGCGTTGGAGGAGAAGATGAATTGGTGGAAAAGGATTCAGGACTGGAAGCGGTATTGGCATCATTCATTCGTTATACTGAGCTAAGTGCAGTAAAGTATGATGCTAAACAAGATATTATTAAGCTTGAAATTGCTCTAAACCGCTGTATTAGTGATCAAAATCGTTGTCGGTTTATGGATAGATATCGACAATCAATGGAACTCTTCTATAAAATTAATAAAATAGAACCTTCATTTGTGGATTTGGAATTTATAGAAAAGTCTGGTATAACTATAATTAGGTTATATAGAGAAATGGTTTACCTGCAGGAAGAAGAAATCGAGTTGTTTGTTTGGTTGCTGCGCCAAGAATTCGCCTCCTTGCTAGTAAAAGACGAAAATGATATATTCGCGGCCACGGAACTTTCGGGAGATTTTAAAGATACTTTACTGAAGAAAATTAGGGAAACTGGACAACCCTATCAAAATATCTTTGCGTTCCGAGACGAAGGCCGGGTATTTGTCTTTAATAAATAAGAGCTACTAAGGCAGTATAAAAGCTCTGTATGGGGGATGCTTATTGAACATTCTGGTTATTGGCGATATTGTGGGTAGGCCGGGCCGAAATATCGTGAAAAAATTGTTGGCCAAATTGCAAAGTGAACATGATATATCCTTTACCATTGCTAATGCAGAAAATGCCGCAGGTGGACGCGGAATAACCAAAGATATTAAGGATGAATTGTTGTCGGTGGGAATAGACGTTCTAACCATGGGAAATCATGTGTGGGACAATAAAAGTATTTTTAATTTTATCGACGATGAACCCAGGTTGGTCAGACCGGCAAATTATCCAGGTGATTGTCCCGGTCAGGGCTACCATGTTTATACAGCTGGTTTTAATAAGAAAATAGCTGTGATTAACGCTTCCGGGCGCATTTATTTACCTCCCTTGGACTGCCCATTTAAAACGGTAATGGATATACTGCAGGAATTAGGGGACAGTGTTGATATTACGCTAGTCGATTTTCATGCTGAAGCTACCTCGGAGAAGCTCGCTTTAGGCTACTATCTTGATGGTAAGGTTAGCGCGGTGGTGGGTACGCATACTCATATACAGACCGCAGACGAGAGAATTATGCCGCAAGGAACAGCCTATATAACTGATCTGGGTATGACCGGGCCAGTTTATTCGATACTTGGCATGGAAAAAGAACCTATAATTGAGAAATTTATAAACGGCCGTCCGGCTCGTTTTGAGGTTGCCTCCGGCCCGGCTCAGCTCCAGGGAATAGTTTTAAGGCTTGACGAAGATAGTAATAAGGTTTTAGAAATAAAGAGAATTGCATATGTTCTGGAGGATTGAAGGCCACCGCCTCCGCTGGCTGGATCTTAATCTTTTTGGTTTGCTCAGGCAGGGAGTGACCAAAATAGAACCCTTTGACGCCTGGTTAGCGCACGGTAAATATAGTTTAGCTAGCTTATTCTTATGGGCAAAATGTAAAATACAATATGAAAAAGAAAAAATATCCAAAAAACCTGGCTGAAAAGAAGGAATTACTGAAATCATTTAGAATATACTTCTACAGAGCAAGTTATATAACAATTATTAACTATTTTTTGTAGTGAGGGAGGCTATATGATGGAAGTATTAAAGGTTTCAGCCAAATCGAGTCCAAATTCAGTTGCGGGTGCACTGGCTGGAGTTCTCCGGGAAAGAGGTTCCGCAGAGATCCAAGCAATCGGTGCTGGAGCAATAAACCAGTCAATCAAGGCCATTGCAATTGCTAGGGGTTTTGTAGCTCCCAGTGGTATGGATTTAATCTGTATACCGGCTTTCACAGACATCATGATTGACAATGAGGAGAGAACGGCGATCAAATTAATAATCGAACCCCGATAATCGCTATCTTTATATTTTTATGATTAACATTGATCCTATTACCTGCTGTGATTAGCAGGTTTTTTTATTGGCAAACATCATTAAGGACGTTTCATTGCGTTGTGTGCCTTGAGTGAAGTGAAAGGAATGGATATAAAAATGAAAATTGTAGATTTACACTGTGATACAATTTCTTGTTTGAATGCTAGTGGTGCTTCCCTACTGAGAAATGAAGCTCAATTTGATTTGGAACGGGCTAAGCTCGCTAATTGCTGTTTGCAGGTATTCGCTCTTTTTACCATGCCTACCGATAGCAATACCGCATTAAGGCAGATATTAAAGCAGGCAGATAAATTCCTGGCCGAGATTGCCAGCAATCACTTATATGCTTATCATTTGCAAAGTAGTGATGAACTAACCAAGCCAGAAAATATCAATAAATTAGCTTGTGTTTTGCATTTGGAGGGCGCAGAATGCTTGGGTACTGATGTGGAGATATTAAGATTACTGTATAAATTAGGTTTGCGCAGTATGGGATTAACCTGGAACCATCGCAATCTATTGGCAGATGGAGTGGGTGAAGGCGAAAATGCCGGCGGACTTAGCATTAAGGGCAAAGCGATAGTTGAAGAAATGAGTCATTTAGGAATCATGCTGGACCTGGCCCATATCGCCCCCCGGTCCTTTTATGAGGCATTAGCATACTATTCCAAACCGATCCTGGTTACCCACGCCAATGCGCAGAGCCTATGTTCACATCGGAGAAATCTGGATGATGCCCAACTACGGGCCTTAGCAGAACATGGCGGTGTAATCGGGATTACTCAAGTAGCCGATTTTGTTAAAGAGGGAGCTGCCGCGCAGCTAGCAGATATGCTGGATCATATAGTGTATATTGCCGATCTAATTGGCGTTGAACACATTGCCCTGGGATCAGACTTTGATGGCGCAGATAACATGGTTATCCCGCGGGTAGAAGGTTATGCTGAGTTACCGGCCTGCCTGGCTAACCGGGGTTTTAGTAATCAGGAAATAGAACTCATACTGAGTGAAAATGCTTTGAGTCTAATTAGACAGGTAATATAGAAGGTTAGCAGTAAATATGTATCTATATTTTATCGCGTGTTTAGCAGAGAAGCTCAATGGATTATGATAATTAATAACAGGATGATTAGAATCCTGCAATTTTTGGGAAATGGCTATATAAAGGGAGGGAGGTGTTGAATTAAATGCTATATGATTTGCACGTCCATACCACCGCTTCAGATGGGGTAGAGACACCGGTACAGGTTATTCTGAAGGCTGTCCAGACAGGTCTGGCCGGGATTGCTATAACCGACCATGATACTGTTGATGGATTGGAATGGGCCT